>SFFD01000045.1 GCA_004556975.1 Oscillospiraceae bacterium
ATGTGCCTTAATGACACATACCCCTTTTGTCAGCAACCCTTGTCCGGCAACTGCCATAGTATTTGTTTCTCAAAACCTGTTTTATGGACAGCTACCTCAGGGAGGTTCTTTTATCATTATGCCGTATTAGTATGCTTTGCCCCAATAAACCATTTTGTCGGCGTGCTTGCCGCAGACAGGGCAGGTGTCGCCGATGTGCTCCTGCTCAAAGGGAATGCAGCGGGAGGAAACTCCGGCGACCTCTTTAAGCTTGTCTTCGCACTCTCTGCTTCCGCACCACATGGACTTAATAAATCCGCTTTTGGTGTTGGCAAGTTCGATGAATTCATCAAGGTCGTGGGCGGTATAGGTACGGCGCTCGCGGTTTTCAAGGGCGTTTTGATAAAGTCCGTCGCGCACCGCCTGAAGAAGCTCCGGAATCTTGGTTTCAAGCTCGTCAAGGGAAACGAAATATTTTTCTCTGTTATCACGGCGAACAAGTACGCACTGATTTTGAGCAATATCACGGGGGCCGATTTCAAGGCGGAGCGGAACGCCCTTCATTTCATATTCCGCAAACTTCCAGCCGGCGGAATTTTCGCTGTCGTCAAGCTTTACACGGCAGAACTTCGCAAGACGGTCTTTAATTGCGTTCGCAGCTTCAAGAACGCCCTCTTTATGCTGGGCGGCGGGGACGATTACGACCTGAATGGGTGCGACATCCGGCGGAAGAACAAGACCGTTGTTGTCGCCGTGGGTCATTATTATGGCGCCGATAAGGCGGGTGGTAACTCCCCAGGAGGTTTCAAACGGCGTATGCAGCTGGTTATCACGGCCGGTAAACTGAACGCCGAATGCTTTTGCAAATCCGTCGCCGAAATAGTGCGAGGTTCCGGACTGAAGTGCTTTGCCGTCGTGCATCATTGCTTCGATAGTGTAGGTCGCTTCCGCTCCGGCAAATTTTTCTTTTTCGGTCTTTTGACCTTTTACCATGGGAATGGCAAAATTCTTTTCACAGACGTCGGCATAAATATTGAGCATACGCTCGGTTTCTTCAATGGCCTCTTCTGCGGTTTCGTGCATGGTGTGACCTTCCTGCCAAAGGAATTCCATAGTGCGCAGGAAGGGACGCGTGGTTTTTTCCCAACGGCAGACATTGCACCACTGGTTATAAAGTTTAGGCAGGTCGCGGTAGGACTTGATTATTTTTGCATAATGGTCGCAGAAAAGCGTTTCGGAAGTGGGGCGCACGCACATTCTTTCCTGAAGCTGCTCGCCGCCGCCGATAGTTACCCAGGCAACCTCCGGCGCAAAGCCTTCAATATGGTCTTTTTCCTTTTGAAGAAGGCTTTCCGGAATGAACATGGGCATATATACATTCTCGTGGCCGGTTTCTTTAAAACGGGCGTCAAAGATTTTCTGGATATTTTCCCAAATGGCATAGCCGTAAGGGCGAAGCACCATGCAGCCGCGAACGCTGGAATAATCAACAAGTTCGGCTTTTTTTACCACGTCGGTGTACCATTGGGCAAAGTCATCTTCCATTGAGGTGATGGCTTCGACCATCTTTTTTTGATCTGCCATTTTTATTTTTCACTCCTTATGTTCTTTGCAAACTAAAATAACGGAACCGACAAAGTTCCGTTACTCAGTATGTCGAAAAAGTCTTTTTTACAATTGCAAAGCCTGCGCTGTGCACTTTTTGACGGTTAAAATCAAAGAGAATTTTCGATATAGGAAACAATGTCGCCTACGGTTTTGATTTTCTCGACATCTTCATCAGGAATCTCTCTGTCAAATTCTTCTTCAAGAGACATGATGAAATCAACGATATCAAGAGAATCCGCGCCGAAATCGTCAACTATGTTGGAATCAAGCGTGACTTCCTCTTCGGGGATATCAAGCTGTTCGCAAAGGATCTCTCTTACCTTCTCAAATACCATTTGAAAAACCTCCTAATAATCAAAAAGGGAAGTGTGTCCCTAAATTTTGTCTTAAATAAGCATAACCAAAACCCTTGTTCTTGTCAATATTTTTTTTGATATATTTTGCGTTTTGCTGCAATAATTCTTTTCTTTTCTTTTAATTTGTGCTATATTATATTTCGTATCATAAAGTAACGGAGGTTTGAACCGTGAAAAAACTTGCTTTTGTATTCCCCGGCTATGGCTGTGCCCACGCCGGAATGGGAAAAGATGTCTGCAACTATTCCGAAGAATGTGCGGAAATTTATAAAAAAGGGTCAGAGGCGCTTGGAATTGATGCCGCAGAGCTTTCTATAAAGGGAAAAGCGGCAGAGGTTACCGATTCAGAAGTCAGCTTTCAGCTTCAGATGCTGCATGAGCTTTGCCTTGTAAAAGCGGCGGAGGATATTCTTCCCGCACCGGAAGCGTTTATCGGATACAGCGCCGGTGAAATTACGGCCATGACTGCGGGCGAGGTTTTTTCTACCGAAGACGGCATGACCGCAGCCAATGCATATAAAGAAATGCGCAAAGCTTCTGTTGAAGCGGGTAAGCTTGACACCTACCGACTGCGCAACGTAAAGCACGAGTTCGTAAGCCTTGCTTCCGATAAGGTTATGTCCGGATTTGTGCAGATGACCGCGGTTGAAGCGCCGGAGCAGACCGTGCTTATCGGTGACGAGGACGGGCTTAAAGCCGTTCTTACAGAACTTGCAAAGCACAAAGTGCAGCCGGTAAAGCTTCGTGACTCTCTTCCGCTTCATTCAATGATGGTTTTTCCGTATGTGGCAAAGCTGCAGGACGCGCTGCGCCCGCTGACCCACAACAAGCTTTCCGTCAACCTTTATTCAACTTTATATGGTAAGCTTGTGGATAATATGATACTTCCTTCGGATTATTTCGCAAAACAGCAGGTGAACGCCATCCGCTTTTACGAAGCGGCCAGCGCCGCCGTTAAAGACGGGTTTGATACTTTTGTTGTTCTCGGAAAAGACCGTGATATTGCCGCCGCGCTGAAGAAAATTGCGGGCGAGGACAATGTTTTCATCGCGGACAGCGTCGCCGACCTCAAGAAAATCTCCGAAAAGGTGAACCTTGAGCAAAAGGAAACCGAAAAAGAATAACAGCGGAACAAAATCCTCCGCACAGAATAAAAAGCCCTCCCGATGTGTATTTCGCATCAAGGGGGCTTTTTTGTTGTCCGTTTTTGCGGACTTCTTCCGTATCTGGCTTGCAAGCGAAAAATTCTTCACAAGCAAGCGTTCGACGGTATCACACTTTATTCCTGCTCCTCATACCGCGCAAAATGTGCGAAACCGCTCCGCCGGAAACCTTTTCGTATGGCTTTCCGCCGAGGAAAAGCTGCTTTACTTCGATGGTGTTAAGCTCCTCCTTCGGGATGGCGTAGGGGTCTTTAGAGAGCAGCACCATGTCCGCGATTTTGCCCTGCTCAAGGGTTCCCCGCTCATTCTCGTCAAAGCTTGCGTAATAGCCGTTATAGGTACACATACGCAGCGCCTCATAGACGGAGAGGGACTGCTCCGGCACGCTGTGGTTGCAGGCCTTGTAAATCCAGCGGATGGGGTCGGGGTCGGTGCAGGGCGCGTCGGAGCCTGCGGAAACGGTTATGCCCCTGTCCCAGAAGTCGCGGATGGGGTTCAGCCGGGTGCTGCGTTCGCCGAGGATTTTTTCAAGATATTCGTCCGGTTCCTGCGGCCAGTTTATAAACGCCGTCTGCACCGGCAGCAGAATATGATACTTTTCGCATATATCAAGCCCCTCTTTCGTGGGCAGACAGGCGTGAATTATGGCGTGACGGTGGTTTTCCCGGGGGAAATCGTCCAAGGCGGCCTTGAGCGCCGCCGTCGCCTGACGGAATGCGTCGTCGCCTATGGCGTGCATTTCGATTTGCAGTCCGGCGCGGTTGGCGCGCTTGCAGAACTCCGTCACCTCCTCGTCCGTGTAGTAGAGAACGCCCCTGTAATCGCCCTCGTTTTCGTACGGCTCGAGCAGAGCCGCGTCCATGGAGCCGAAGCAGCCGTCCAGTGCGGTGGCAAAGCAGCCCCCTATGCGGGGCAGGCGGCGCTTTTGTACCCTTGAAACATCCATGGTCTGGAAGAAAACCCGAAGCTGCATGCCGTTTTTGAAGCCGCGCCCCACCCAGCGCTCCATATCCACGTCCATATCCTTGGGGAAGCCCACTCCGCTCACGGTGTGAATCATTCCTATGCCCTTGGACGCCATGTAGTCCGCCGCACGCTGCATATTTTTAATCAGCTTTACCGGCGAAATCGAGTTCGTAACATAGTCGGAAACGGCAAAGAACGCCTCCTGATTCATTTCTCCGGTGTCCGGATGGTAACCCCGCAGATGAGAAATCTTATTCTCCAGCTTTTTAAGCAGAGCGGAGTTTATAACGCAGGCGTGACCGTCATATTTCACAATGAACACCGGCTTGTCCGGGCAAACGGAGTCAAGCTCGTTTTTTGTGACCAAATGACCGTCGGAAACGGAGTATGGGGAAGCGCCGAAGCCCACAATGAAGCTTTCCTTGTGCTCCGCAAGGTATTTTCGCAGCATATCGAGGATTTCGGCGTTGCTGCCCGCCTCCATGACGTTCAGCCCGGAGTGGAACGTTGCAAAGGAGGCAAAATGTATATGCGTATCCGCAAAGGAGGGAACAAGTGCGCCCTCCACGGTGATTTTTTCCGCCTGTTCATATTTTTCCGGCAGCTCATCGCCGACGAATACGATTTTGCCGCAGTCCTCCGCAAGATATTTTGCCACGGTATTTTTGCAATCGCAGGTGATTATCTTTCCGCAATAGACCTTCATAAAACGAACGCTCCTTTTTTGTGTAAAATAAAAGCGGCAAGGCTTCGCACAAAAAAGCGCAAAGCCACCGCAGAAATTCAGATATCATTCCGCTGCCGGAATATGAAACGGCAGGGAAGCGGGAATAATTTCAATATCCACGCTTTTGCTTTTAAAGATTTCTCCGTCCACGCAGACCGTAAGGTCAACCGGACTTTCCACATGGGCGGCGGTACAGCGCCGCATTTCGAGATAATTGTCAAATTTTGGGTTTCCTACATGCTTTCCGGCTTTGTATTTGCCTATAAGCTCGCTCGCCTTAATTACTCCGACCTCTTTTATTGAACAAAAGTCAATGAACCCATCGTCAATTTCCGCATCGGGAACGGGATAATATCCGCCGCCGTAAACTTTTCCGTTGCCGAAAACAGAAAGCATATATCTTCCGGAAATGCTTTCGCCGTCGTCAAAGGTTATGGTCATGGGAAAGCCCATATGGCCGAAAACCCCGCCGCCGATTGTAGTTGCGGTTGAAAGGTTATATGCCATTGGGCCGGAAATTCCGGGAAGATTTTTATAACGGTTCATTCTGTCGCAAATTACGGAATCAATTCCGATATTGCAAAGATTTGAACAGATATGACCGTTAACCTTCATGGCGTCGCAGATTCTTATTTTTCCGTCAACCAGTTTTTTAAAGTCAAGATAATCTTCTTTTTTTCCGCCTATGCTTTTAATAAAATCATTGCCGCTTCCGCAGGGATAAACAGCAAAGCTTGCTCCCGGGCGGCCGAAAGCGCCGTTAACCACTTCATAGAAAGTACCGTCGCCGCCGCAGGCAACAAAGCAGACCTCTTTTCCCTCCGGAATGGGGTACTCTTTGCCGAAGCGAATGGCGTCGCCCGGGCATTTGGAAAGATAGATATTTACATTTTCTTCGCGGTTCGCAAAAAAATCGCGAATATCGCGCGCAATATCGTCTGCCATGCCGCCTTTTCCCGCAACGGGATTTATAACAAAGACATAATCCATTAAAAAATTCCTCCGAAAATGTATAACGCTATACAGTATAGCACAAAAATCAGATAATATAAAGTAAAATAAAATTATTTTTGCGGGCATTATGTCAATAAAACTTGATATTTGGGGCGCTTTAATCTATAATTCAATGAGAAACATTTCATTTGCGAAAGGAAAGATGACCATGTACAACGATATGCCGGACAGCATTGATTTTCTTAAAAATTATGACCCGGAGCTTGCCGCATCTATGGAGCGCGAGCTTTGCCGCCAAAGAAGCAATATAGAGCTTATAGCTTCAGAAAACTTTGTTTCTCCGGCGGTGCTCGCCGCTATGGGCAGCGTTCTTACAAATAAATATGCAGAGGGGTATCCGGGTCACAGGTATTACGGAGGCTGCTGCTATGTTGACGAAGTGGAAAACATTGCGCGCGACCGTGCCTGCAAACTTTTCGGCGCGGAGCACGCCAATGTTCAGCCGCATTCCGGCGCACAGGCAAACCTTGCCGCATATTTCGCACTTGCGGAATACGGCGACACAATTATGGGAATGGATCTTTCGCAGGGCGGTCACCTTACCCACGGAAGCCCCGTAAACTATTCCGGCAAAACCTACCGCTTCGTGCCCTACGGAGTGAACATTGAAACGGGGAAAATCGAATACGAACGGGTGCGGGAAATCGCTCTTGAGTGCAGACCGAAAATCATCGTTGCGGGAGCCTCCGCCTATCCGAGAGCCATTGACTTCGAAAAATTCCGCGAAATCGCAGACGAGGTCGGCGCATATCTTATGGTTGATATGGCGCATATTGCGGGACTTGTCGCCGCAGGGCTGCACATGTCGCCTGTTCCCTATGCAGATGTGGTTACCAGCACCACCCACAAAACCCTCCGCGGCCCCAGGGGCGGCCTTATTCTCTGCAAGGAAAAATATGCGAAGCAAATCGACAAAGCGGTTTTCCCCGGAACTCAGGGCGGCCCTCTTGAGCATATAATCGCGGCGAAGGCAGTGTGCTTCGGCGAAGCACTTAAACCGGAATTTGCCGACTATCAGCGCCGCATTGTTGAAAATGCCAAGGCTCTTTGTGAGGCTCTCAAGGAAAATGGCTTCGATATTGTCTCCGGCGGAACGGACAACCACCTTATGATGCTCGATTTGCGGAAAACCGCCGTCACCGGCAAGGAGCTTGAGCACCGCCTTGACGATGTGAATATCACCGCGAACAAGAATATGATTCCCGGCGACCCCCAATCTCCGTTTGTGACCAGCGGCGTCCGTTTGGGAACGCCCGCCGTCACCACAAGAGGCTTCGGCGCGGAGGAAATGAAGCAGATAGCAGAATTTATTGCAAAAACCGCCTTTGACTATGAAAACACCCGCGATGAAGTAAAAGAACAGGTCGCAAATCTTTGCGCGCGTTTTCCTCTTTATGAATAACGCGAAAAACAACGAAAAGAGATGACGTTATGTCTGCACCATTGGCAGACAGACTGCGGCCGACGGAGCTTTCGGAGGTCTGCGGTCAGAAACACATACTTGGAGAAGGCAAGCTTCTTCGCAAAATAGCCGAATCCGGCGAGATACCCAACCTTATATTTTTTGGTCCTTCCGGAACAGGCAAAACCACCGTAGCCCGCATTCTGGCAAAGAAAGCGGGCAAAAAGCTTTGCCATCTTAACGGAACTTCGTGCTCAACGGCGGATATTCGTGAGGTTATTGCCGAAACGGCGGGAATAGAGGGCGCAAACGGCGTGCTGCTCTATCTTGATGAGATTCAGTACCTGAGCAAAAAGCAGCAGCAAACCCTTCTGGAATTCATCGAGGACGGCAGAGTAACCCTTATTGCTTCAACAACGGAAAACCCGTATTTCTATGTTTATAACGCAATTTTAAGCCGCAGTACCGTTTTTGAGTTTAAACCCATAGAACCGGAAGAAATTGAAAAAGCACTTGAGCACGCCATAGAAAAAATTGAGCACGACGAAAATACCGCCGTGCTCACGGAGGACGGCGTGCTTCATCACATTGCACAGAACTGTTCGGGCGACGCCCGAAAGGCCATAAACGCACTTGAGGTTTGCTGGCTTGCTTCGCGCATCAATGCAGACGGAAGCCGTGTGATTTCAATGGAGGATGCTCAAACGGCGGCGCAGCGCAGCGCAAACCGCTATGACCGCGAGGGCGACGACCACTATGAGATACTGTCTGCGTTTCATAAATCCGTGCGCGGGTCGGACGAGAATGCGGCGCTGCATTACCTTGCGCGGTTTATTGACGCAGGGGATATAATTTCTCCGTGCAGGCGCCTGCTTGCAATAGCCTGCGAGGATGTGGGGCTTGCGTACCCACAGGCCATTCCCATAGTAAAAGCCTGTGTGGATACGGCTTTGCAGCTTGGTCTGCCGGAAGCGCAGCTTCCCCTTGCAGACGCGGTTATTGTGCTTTGCACCGCGCCGAAATCCAACAGCGGAATGCTTGCCATAAATGCGGCTCTTGAAGATGTGAGAAACGGTCTTTCCGGCTCCGTTCCGGAGCATCTGGTCAATGTTCACCCAAAGACGGCGGAAGGACACAAGCCGCCCAGGTACAAGTATGCTCATGATTACCGCAATCACTATGTAAAGCAGCAGTATTTGCCCGACACCCTGAAAGACAGGGTATATTACCGCTTCGGCGACAACAAAAATGAGCAGGCAGCAAGGGCATACCGCGAGAAAATTATTAAAGAAGCAGAAGAATAAAAAAGTTCCGTGCTCATTTTGAGCACGGCGACGCCTTTTGCCTCCGCGGCGGCTGCGCGCTGACTTTAGCAAAAAGAAAAGAGCACCTACATAAAGCAAGTGCTCTGTGGTTGCCCAACGGGCACAAACGGCGAAGCGCGCCCGGTGGGCGAAGAAGCGAGCCGTTTGCGGCGCAGGCCGCCTGCATAAAGCAAGTGCTCTGTGGTTGCCCAACGGGCACAAACGGCGAAGCGCGCCCGGTGGGCGAAGAAGCGAGCCGTTTGCGGCGCAGGCGTCGGCTTAACGCAAGCGAAAGCGCGGCGGAAAGCCGCTAACGCCAAGAGGGCATTTTGAGTTCAAATCCGAGGTGCTGCCGTTACACAATTGGGCAATATCTAACGTGCTTTATTATTATAGCTATCTTGTTTATAATTGTCAATAGGTCTTTTAATTTTTTTTGAATTTTTTAAAAGCCTATCGACAAAATATATGCAAATGAATTATAATTGTCATACAGGAAAAAATAAAATCAAGGAGGATGTTTTATATGTCACTGCTTCATATGAATTCTGAAGATTTTGAAAATATTGTACTGAACAAAAAGGAAAATGCCATTGTCGACTTTTGGGCTACATGGTGCGGTCCCTGCAAAATGCTCGGCCCTACAATAGAAGAAATAGCCGGCGAACTTGACGGCAAAATTGCCGTAGGCAAGGTTGACGTCGATGAAAACCGCGAGCTTGCCATAAAATACGGCGTTATGTCCATTCCAACCGTTATTTATTTCAAAAACGGCGAAGAGGCTGCCCGCCTTATCGGTGTTCAAAGCAAAGAAAAGCTGATTGAAACCGCAAACAAGCTTTTTTAATGAAAATCTTAAGGGTGCGCCGCAGTATTGCGGCGCATTTTTGCAATATTATGCGAAATAAATAAAAAAACAGCTTGCCAGCGGGGAAAATAAATGTTAAAATAATAATCGTAAACCTATAAACCTTTTGACAAGATAAGGAGGCAACAATGAAGAAGATAATTTCACTTATTATTGCGGCGGCAATGCTGCTCGCGCTTGGCGTAACCGCTTTTGCTGCTGAAGAAGAGCGGGAACCTGTTGTAAGGGTTGCAATTCCTGTTGAAGTTACCGTAAATCAAACAGGAAATGCTGCTCCCGAGCGGCATACATTCTATTATGACCTTCACTATGATTATGCAGTTGCTTTTGATTCAAGTGACAGCAGCAGCCAGCAAAGCTTAAAGGTAAGCTTTGGCGGCGCTCTTGAAGGTGATGAAAACGGCTTTTCTGTTACCGTAAACGGAAAGGGCACGGCATCGGGAACTATTATATTTGAGGGAACAGAGAGTGTTCTGAGTAACATTCGGGGAACTATTTCCAAAAGAGCGCAGACTGCTCCGGACGGCTGGACCTATGATGAAACCGAATATGAGTTCTATGTTTTTAAAGAATACGGAGAGAGCGACCAGTACAGTTTATCATACAATATGATAAGGATGGATGAAAGCGCTGCTTCCGGATATGAGTATCTCGGAGCGGTTCCGGCAACATATGTCAACGAGTATAAAGAAGACAGAATAACCAACAGAGATTCCGACCCGATAAAGATTACCTCACAGCCTGAAGAAAACCCCAGCACCGGCGCACCGATATACGGTCTTGTTGCCGCAGTAATTGCCATCGGCGCTGCTGCAGTTGCACTTAAGGTTCGTAAATAATTAAAATATTTACAAAAAAAATATGCGCCCGAAAGGACGCATATTTTTTATATGTTATAAAATAACTATTTAAAATTTTCAGTAAATAAGCTATAATATAAAAGAAAGGAGATATGCGCAGTGAAAATAATTAACTTTGGCTCGCTTAATATAGATCATGTGTATCAGGTGGATCATATTGTCCGGTCGGATGAAACAATCAGAGCCAAAAAAACAAACTTTTTTCCGGGCGGAAAGGGCCTTAATCAGTCCATTGCCATTGCGCGTTCCGGCGCAGATGTTTACCATGCCGGCTGTGTCGGAATGACGGACGGTGCATATCTGCTTAATATGCTTGACAAAAACGGCGTAAACACATCGCTTATCAGAAAGAAAGAAGTCCCTACGGGAAACGCGATAATTCAGGTTACGCCGGATGGAACAAAAAGCATAATTGTTTGCGGCGGAGCAAACCAGACCATTACTGACGACCAGATTGAATACACAATGGCGCAAATTCGCCGCGGCGATATTTTGCTTTTGCAAAATGAGATAAACGCCATCAACGTTATCGTTGAAAAAGCGCTTGCCATGGGCGCGCGCGTTGCGCTTGACCCTGCGCCGTTTACCAACGATTTAAGAAATCTGCCTCTTGATAAGCTGTCTTACATATTTTTTAACAGGTTCGAGGCGTCACAGTTTACCGGAGAAGACCCTATGGACGTAGAATCGCTTATTTCAGCCATCCGCCGCACCTTTACGAATGCCAACGCTTTGTTAACCATGGGCACGAAGGGCGCCATTTTGATAACTAATGACGACACGATTTATCAGCCCATCTATGAAGTGCCGGTTCGTGACAGAACGGCCGCGGGCGACGCTTTTATAGGCTTTTACCTGGGAACAACAATAAACGGTGCCTCGCCGAAAGACGCATTGATGATGGCGGCCAAGGCCGCTTCGCTTTGCGTTTCACGCGCAGGGGCGGCAAGTTCAATTCCCATGATTGAGGAATGCTATGCTTTTAAATAAAACAGGATAAAAAACCATCAGGGCAGCCGTATGGCTTCCGTAAAACAGTAAATCCTCCGTATGGTATATACCATAC
>SFFD01000046.1 GCA_004556975.1 Oscillospiraceae bacterium
GTCTGCATAATACACAATATCAAATGGGTGGTCGATAAGAGGACGACCTTCAACGTCGGTTATCCAATAATCTGTTGCAGGCACATCTATGGCAGTGTTGAGCGTACCGTTTTTGCCTTCAACAATCTCTTTGTGCGTTTCGTTAGTAGAAGCGGTTTTCTTATATATCGCACCAATGCCGGGGACTTTATCAAGTAGATCTGTGCTTTCGTAGGAAATTTCCGGGGCGCTGCTTTCCTGAGCACTGCTTTCCGACTGAGATTGGCTTTCAACCTCGGAAATGCTTTCCGAGGATACATTATCTGAGACATTATTGCAGGAAGCAAGCACGGCGCAGAGGCAAAGGGCGGAGATGATTTTCAAAAGCTTCATTTTATACACTCCTTCCGGGCAAAAGGAAAATTTGAAAAGCGTTCACTTATATAGACCCGAAAATTGCGAAAGTGCAACACCTAAATTCGATAATTTACAAAAAGTTCACAAATAAAGCCCGCAGAATTTTCTGCGGGCTGTTTTTCCATAGCTTGCCGCAGTAGAAATTTCCGCCGATAGTTTTGAACCGTTCGCTATGAATTTTCCGTGAAAAATTCCGTACAGTATTGATTTTTCTGAAATATATGATAAAATTGAATTAAGTCTGAAAAGGAGGTTTTCTTACTATGGCATACAAAATCAGCGACGATTGCATCATGTGCGGCTCCTGCGCAGAGGTTTGCCCCGTCGGTGCTATCAGCGAAGGCGATACTAAATATGTTATCGACCCCAATAAGTGCATTGAGTGCGGCGCATGCGCCAACGAGTGCCCCGTGGGTGCCCCCAGTCTTGACGACTGATAATCTGTGAAAAGTTTTGGCGGGTAGTTTTTCTGCCCGCCGAATTTTTTATACGGAACTGCCTACCGAAAGGAGAAAACCGGTGCAAAATATTGTATGGAACGATTTTTACGGCATTGATATGGCAACAACAAAAGAATATTCCTTTGGGGGCGACGCTCTTTTGCTTGCAGAATTTGCATTGCCGAAATTCAGGGACAATGTGCTGGATTTGTGCACTGGCTGCGGAGTCGTTCCGGTAATGATGATGGCAAAGGGCTTCGCCGGAAAAATAACCGCCGTGGATATTCAGCCCGGCGCGGTGGAGCTTTGCAAAATGACCGTCGAGCGGGGAAATTTGCACGAACGCTTCTTTCCGGTATGCGCCGACCTAAATAAACTGGATTTTCCCGCCGAAAGCTTCAGCCTTGTTACGGTGAACCCACCGTATTTCGTTTCCGGAGCGGGCAAGGAGAACGGAACCGATTCACGGGATCTTGCAAGGCGGGAAAGCGGCTGCACTCTGGCTCAGGTGACGGCGGTTTCCGCACGGCTGCTCAAATACGGCGGCAGGCTTTGTATGTGTCACCGTCCGGAACGCCTTGCGGACGTTATTTTTGAAATGAGAAAAAACCGGTTGGAGCCGAAGCGCCTTACCTTCGTAAACAACGCCACGGAAAGCAAAGAGCCGTGGCTCATTCTTGTGGAGGGGCGCAAGGGCGGTCATGCCGGAATTAAAATAAATTATATTCAGAACGGAAGATAGATAAATGGGAAAGCTTTATGTTGTAGGAACGCCCATAGGCAACCTCGGCGATTTTTCGCCCCGCGCCATGGAAACCCTTGAAAAGGTGGACTTTATCGCCGCGGAGGATACCCGCGTCACGGCAAAGCTGCTGAACCATTTCGGAATCAAAAAGCCCATGGTGATTTACCAAAAGTTCAACGAGCGGGAACAGGGTGAAGTCATAGTAAGCCGCCTTGCCGCGGGGGAAAGCTGCGCCATAGTCACCGACGCTGGTATGCCCTGCATAAGCGACCCCGGCGAAACTTTGGTCAAAATGTGCGTTGCGGCGGAAATTCCCATAGAAGCCGTGCCGGGACCCTCTGCCGTGATTTCCGCACTGGCGGTGTCCGGGCTTTCGGTGTCCCGCTTCACCTTCGAGGGCTTCCTCAGCGTAAAGCGAACCTCCCGCATGGAGCATCTGCACGAGCTGCTTCACGAACGCCGCACCATGGTATTCTACGAAGCGCCGCATAAGCTGCTGAACACTCTTAAAGATATGCAGTCGGTTTTCGGCGACAGAAATATAGTCATTGTAAAGGAGCTTACCAAAATTCACGAATGTTCATGGCGGGGAACTCTTTCCGAAGCGGTGGAATATAACACCCAAAATCCTCCCAAGGGCGAATATGTGCTGATTTTGGAGGGGGAAACCCCCACCGCCTCCACTGCGGAGGAAAAGCCCACATTGGAACAGGCGGCAGTCATTGCAAAAAGCCTTATGGAACAGGGCAAGCCCGCTTCTGCCGCCGCAAAAGAGGCGGCAAAGGCCACCGGCTACGCCAAAGGCGAAATTTATAAGATGATTATGGAATAAGTATAAGTATAAATAAAAGCGGCCCGCAGAAATTCTGCGGGCTTTATTTGTGAACAATTTGTAAATTATCAAATTCAGGCGTTGCACTTTCGCAATTTTCGGGTCTATATAAGTGAAAAGAAAAATTCCGGCGCACCGTGCCGACAAAATTTGTGAAAAAATGGAGGTCACCGTAATGAAAAAACTTCTGAAAATTTGTGCGCTGTTGCTTGTGCTGCTGGCGCTGCTGCTTCTTTACGGCTGTGAACAGGATGAAAATTTCAGCCAAAGTGCATTGGATCAAGCTTCAAATGAAAGTGACAGCAAAGAGGAAAACAGTTCTTTGGATGACAGCACGCCGGAGGAAATCGCCGCGCGCTTTGAAAATATGATTTTCTCCGAGAGTGGCAAGTTCGGCGTCCGCGCCGAGGACGGCACGGTGTTCGCTCCGGCGGAATACGATTCCGCGGAGTACGGCTGGCGCGGCGCGGGCGGATTTTTCGTGCTCACCTCCGGCGAGGACTACTATATTCTCCAGACGGACGGCGAATTTGTTGGCACCGAACCCTTCGATGGCGTTGATACCGCTTGGGCTGACGACCACGCAAACCTGCTGTTCCTGACCGCGGAGGGCGTGCGGTACACCTACCTTGCCGGAGAAAGCGGCGGCAGTATAAATTTAATTGACGCCAAATTTCCGTATCTCGACCCCAAGCTGCGGAACGGCTGGTTCTTCCTGCGCAGCTTTTCCGATGCCACCCGCACGAACTACGGCATAGTTGCCCCTTCCGGAGAGGTGGTTATCGAGCCTGTTTATGTCTACGCGAAAATTCCGTTCCCCGACCGCTTCGTCCTCTGCGAGGGCGAATCTATGCTGAGCAGAGAATGCTTTCTGAGCAATCTTACCGACAGCACGGGCGAGCTTCTGAACAACAGCTTCACTGATTTGGAATATGTCGTTTTCGACGACGGAAAATACTTCGGCGTTGCCTATTGTGCCGGAGAAATTGCCGACATTACCGCATATACAAACGGCGAGCCTACGCCGCGCGGCTTCTGGTTCATAGATAAGGACGGCAACACCCTCAGCGAACGGTTCGACGGTATAGAAGGCGATTTCGACTACGGCAGACCAATGGAAAAAAACAGCATAGTTACCGTTACCCTTGGTGATGACGTTCACGAATACACCGCCGAGAAGATTTTGGAGAAATATTATAAATAATGCGAACAATTTTGTGAAAAACAAAGGAGGCATGCTTCGTTAAAAAAATGTATTGTGATAATTTTAGTGGTGCTTATTTTGTTTTCCGCAAACAATGAATATGTTTTTGTAGAAAGCTTCGGTCAAACCGAATATACCGTAACACCGTGAACGAAGGATGGCATTTAATACGGCGGCGCAGTTGAAATAAAAGCTTTCGATTGCTTAACTCCGCGAATGGGCAAAAGTTCCCGCCCGCTCCTTTCGGAGCGGGCGGGTTTTCTTCGCCTAAAATTCAGTGGCAGCCGCAGCCGCCTTTGCAGCCGCCGCAGTCGCGGTCGAAGGCGACGAGAATCACGCCTTTGCCCTCGGCGTCGGTGATTTCGTGCTGCATGGCGTTAAGCTTGTCAAGGCCGGCGCGGCTAAGCTCCGCAAATTTTTTGCTATTCATAAAAACACCTCCTCAAAAATATTATTTCCGGCGCGCGGTGAAAAAACAAAGTCAAAAATTACAGAAGCTCGCTAAAATTTTGGAGAAAAATTCGCACAAAATTTTTTCGCCGCCATAGCTTGCGCTCCGACGGACAGGTTCGCCAAAATGGCAGCGCCGTTCGTCGAAAATGCACACAAAAAATATTTCTGAACATTTGTTCTGTTTTTTCGCAAAAACGGTTGATTTTATTTTCAATCTATATTATACTATATACAGATGCAAACGCCGCTTGGCGGCAAGCCTTTATTTGAAGGAGGAACAACCATGGCAGATAAAGATAAAGCAGAAGCTAACAAGAAGGACGCTCTTGATACCGCGATAAAACAGCTTGAAAAACAGTACGGAAAAGGTACGGTTATGAAGCTTGGGCAGGCGCCTGCGCTGAATGTGGAGGCAATTTCCACCGGGTCAATCACACTTGACTGTGCCCTCGGCATCGGCGGCGTACCCCGCGGAAGAATCGTTGAGATTTTTGGACCCGAAAGCTCCGGTAAAACCACGGTTGCCCTTCATATAATCGCGTCCGCACAGAAGGCCGGCGGCGAAGCCGCATTCATCGATGTTGAGCATGCCCTTGACCCAGTTTATGCAAAGGCACTGGGCGTTGATATAGACAGCCTTCTTGTTTCTCAGCCGGATACAGGCGAGCAGGCGCTTGAAATTACCGAAGCGCTGGTGCGTTCCGGCGCAATCGACGTAATCGTTGTGGACTCCGTCGCCGCCATGGTTCCCAAGGCGGAAATCGAGGGACTTATGGGGGATACCCATGTCGGTCTTCAGGCAAGACTTATGTCTCAGGCGCTGCGCAAGCTTACCGGCGCCATCAGCAAAACGAACTGCGTTGCGGTTTTCATCAACCAGCTTCGTGAAAAGGTCGGCGTGATGTACGGCAACCCGGAGGTTACTCCCGGCGGCCGCGCGCTTAAGTTTTATTCCTCCGTCCGCCTTGACGTGCGCAAACAGGAACAGCTTAAATCCGGCGGCGAAGTCATAGGCAACCACACTAAGGTAAAGGTTGTTAAAAACAAGGTCGCTCCGCCCTTCAAAGAGGCGGAATTCGACATTATGTACGGCGAAGGAATCAGCCGCGTGGGCGAAATTCTTGACCTTGCGGTCAAGCTTGATATTGTTGAAAAATCCGGCGCGTGGTTCTCGTATAAAGGCGAGCGCCTCGGCCAAGGCAGGGACAACGTGAAGGAGCTTATCTCCAAGAACCCGGAGCTGCTTGACGAACTTGACGGACTCATCCGCCAAAACCTTGACAAAGTCGCGGAACTCGGAAAATCCGGCACGAAAAAGACCAAGGTGCTTAATGTTGTTCCGACAGGAATAGATGTTTCCGCCGACGAAGACGATGAATAAAAATGAATAGGCGTCCTAAAGAAAAATTTGACTTTGAGGAAGCAAAAGAAAAAGCCCTGAATCTCCTGGAGTTCAGGGCTCATTCCCGTAAGGAGATTTTTGACAAGCTGCGCCGCTTTACCGATGCTCAAACGGCCGGCGAAGTTGCGGACGCTTTGGAAGAAGCCGGGCTTATCAATGACGAAGAGTATGCCTATCAGTGTGCCCATGACCTTATGGAGCTGCGATTTTTCGGGCCGAACAGAGTAAGGCAGGAGCTTTCCCGCAGGGGAATTTCGCCTGAAACGGCAGAAGAGGCGATTTTTCGCACAGAGGAAGAAACCTGCGCTCCGGAGGAGCGCCTTCGCTGTTTAATCGAGCGGAAATATAAAAATTCGCTTAAAGATGAAAAAAATATTGCAAAAACAATAAATTCCCTCTTTCGTCTTGGCTACGGATATGATATGATAAAAAATACCCTATATGAAATAAAAGAAGAAACGGAAGATGAATCCAATGGAACGCAATGATGCCGTTAAGGTCGGCATGATATCTTTGGGCTGCAACAAAAATCAGGTGGATGCGGAGCTTATGCTCGGTACCCTTGCCCGCGAAGGCTTTGTTATAAGCGACGACCAGGACGACTGCGATGTAATTATAGTAAACACCTGCGGCTTTATTGAAAGCGCAAAAAAAGAATCCATAGAAAACATTTTGGAATGCTGCCGCCTTAAAGAGCAGGGCAAAATAAAGCTTGTCGTTGTTACGGGCTGCCTTGCGGAGCGTTACCGCGACGAAGTTGCACAGCTTATTCCGGAAGCGGACGTAATCCTCGGCATAGGCGCCAATGACGAAATTGCGTCAGCCATCAGAACCGCTCTGTCGGGCAAAAAAATAGCCTGTTTCTATGCCCCCGAAAACCTTGTTACGGAAGGCGACCGTATTCTGGTCAACGACCCCCACTATGCATATATCCGCATAGCAGACGGCTGCGACAATCGCTGTGCCTATTGCGCAATTCCCATGATACGCGGGCGCTACCGCAGCCGCTCTATGGATAAAATTCTTGCGGAGTGCAGCGAGCTTGCCGAAAAGGGAGTAAAGGAATTTATAATAATAGCGCAGGATACCACCCGTTATGGCGTGGATATTTACGGAAAGCGCATGCTGCCGGAGCTTTTGCGCGCAATATGCCGAATTGACGGCGTAAAATGGGTGCGCCTTCTTTATGCCTATCCGGAAAGAGTAACAGAAGAGCTGCTTGACGTGTTTGCAGAGGAAGAAAAAATGGTCAAATACATTGATATTCCGCTTCAGCACTGCAGCCGCAAGGTTCTGCGCGCCATGCGCCGCCACCCCTATACTCCGGCGGAACTTATGGAGTTCATACATCACATTCGTGAAAAAGTGCCGGGAATCTGTTTAAGAACAACTCTGCTTACCGGTTTTCCGGGAGAAAGCGACAGAGACTTTGAGGCTCTCTGTAAATTTGTTCGTGCGGCAAAATTTGACCGCCTTGGCTGCTTCGCATATTCAAGAGAGGAAAATACGCCTGCTTTTGATATGCCGAATCAGGTTGACGAAGAAACCAAACAGCGCCGCGCCGAAGTTATAATGGAAATACAAACCGGTGTTTCCGCGGCGCTTCTCCGCAAAAAAATCGGTTCCGTTCAAGAGGTCGTTGTGGAGGGCTATAATAAAAAACACAGATGCTATGTCGGGCGTTCTGCCCAGGATGCGCCTGAAATCGACGGGTTGGTCTATTTCAAAAGCGCCGCAGAGTATCGAATCGGCGATTTTATAAATGTAAAAATCGAAAAATCTTCCGACTATGACCTTTACGGAGTCACAGTTGAGAGCTGACGCGCCGCCTGGAGGTAAAAAGTGAACATTCCGAACAAGTTAACAATCATAAGAGTGATTATGGTTCCGCTTTTTGTTGCCGCGTTTCTCATTGATTCAATTAGCGAATGGGCAGCGCTCATACTTTTTGTTGCGGCGGGACTTACAGATATGCTCGACGGTATGATTGCACGCAAATACAATATGGTAACCGATTTCGGCAAGCTGATGGACCCCCTGGCGGACAAGCTTATGGTAATGGCGGCTTTGGTGTGCTTTACATACAGGGGAATTGTGCATCCGGCAGTGAGCATTATCATTTTGGCACGCGAGTTTCTCGTAACAGGTTTGCGGATGCTTGCCACATCAAGCGGAAGGGTAATTGCCGCAGATATTTGGGGAAAGCTTAAAACTGTTTCCCAGGATGTCGGCATAGTTGTAATCCTTGCATGGCAGGCGCTTGAGCACGCAAGCTTTGCACCGGTGCTCAAAACCGCATCCACCGTTTGCATTTGGGTGATGACCGTGCTCACGGTTGTTTCGGCCGTTAACTATTGCGCCAGAAACATTGACGTGTTTAAAGAGACAAAATAATACTTATATACGAAGGTCGGGCAAAAAGCCCGACTTTTTATTTGCGCTGTTTTTACAAAAATTGAATAATTAAATATTTGTTTACCGATATTATATGTGATTTTTTGTAGGGATTCAATTACAGGAAATCCAAAAAGGAAGGCGAATTTGCCTTCGGATATGCTGAATTTCCGGGCGTTTTGGTGTTTTCAACAAAAACAGCACAACTTGTTTGTGCAAAATTACTTAATGAAAGGCAATATAATAAGTAATAGCAATATGCATAACGAATTAAAAAACAGATAATATAAATTATACTTTTTGCACAAAACAAGGGTATAGATATAGAGTACACACGGATGTGGGTGAGGAAGAGGAAGAAAAGATTCAAAAAAGGTGTTGACATAGAAGGGAGGGGATGATATAATAACGAAGCTGTC
>SFFD01000047.1 GCA_004556975.1 Oscillospiraceae bacterium
AGACAGTAACAGTCACAGTAGTTTGCTCTGCTGTGGCTGTTCTTGTATTTTATCCTGTTATATGATAATATAGAACTGAACAGACCTACAAATCGGAGTTTGTTGATGCGGTAAATTCCTATTCTCTGTGAGGGGGTGTTGTGTATGAAAGAGGTTGTAATAATTGAATCAGAAAAGAACACCAACAAAGGAGAAGTATTAGTTGATTAGAATTGAATTATTGTCAAAAGAAAATTTTAGGATAGATTCATTAGATAACTATATTAGAAAGCAGGATGTAAAAAGAGTATATCGAAAAAAGAATGGGGAATATAGTCTAGTAGAATGCTCATATACAGAAGATTGGGATATGGAAAAAAGACGATCTGTCGCTAAAGATATTAGCAAAAAAGAATATATAACATATCTCGCATTAGATGGTGATAGAGTAGTTGGATTTATTGGGCTAATGAAAAAACTAAATGGTTCATATATGATTCTCGATTTGATGCAAGTATCTGCAGAAGTTCGAGGGCATGGAATAGGCAGAAAACTGTTTGACAAAGGAAAAGAAGAGGCACGAAAAGCTGGTGCTGAGGCATTATATATTTCTGCCTGTTCTTCTGAGGAAACTATAGCTTTTTATAATGCCATGGGTTGTAGCCTAACTGATAGTACTATAAAAGAAATTGCTGAAGATGAGCCATATGATTTACAAATGATATGTCCAGTAAACAGTGAGAGTTAAGTAATTGATATTTTATCTATGTAAAGAATCCTACAAATTCCGATTTGTCGAACAGATAAGGGCGCACTTCTATACGGGGTAATCCCCGTATGCGCGTCCTGCGGAGCGAATAGCCCGGACACCTGAATGCCCGGGCTGTATTGCGTCACTGCAGCCGAACAAGGGACTGTGTCCCTTGCGCCGCAAAAGCGACTATCCTCTCAAAGAAAACGGCGTGACTTTCGCGGTCACGCCTTTTATCTGTTTCACTGTCTTACAAACGCCCTGACAAATTGCCGGGGGAGTATTTCTTTACGGAAAAAATTGTGGTATAATTATTATATAACAACTTTTTTAGAAAAGGAGGCGGTTTGTTAATGGAAGCTGTTGACATACAGTGGTTTCCGGGGCATATGGCGAAAACCCGCCGGCTTATGAAAGCCAATCTGCCGCTTGTGGATGTTGTTGTTGAGATTACCGACGCGCGCGTTCCTGCTTCCAGCCGCAATCCGGAAATGAAAAACCTTGTGGGCGGCAAGCCTCGTGTGGTTGTGCTCAACAAATGCGATATGGCGGACGAAGCGCTGACCGCGGAATGGATTGAATACTACCGCGCAAACGGCGTAAAGGCCATAGCAATGGATTGCCGCAGCGGAAAAGGCCTGAATAAACTTGTTCCGACAGTCAAAGAGGTTATGAAAAAAGAGCTTGAAAAGCGCGCCGCAAAGGGAATGGAGGGCAAACCCATACGCATAATGGTTGTCGGAATCCCAAACGTGGGTAAATCCTCGTTTATAAACAGAGTTGCAGGAGGAAAACGCACAAAGGTTGAGGACCGCCCC
Source organism: Oscillospiraceae bacterium (assembly GCA_004556975.1). GTDB lineage: Bacteria > Bacillota > Clostridia > Oscillospirales > Ruminococcaceae > UMGS1668. Next base: position 1,549 of record SFFD01000047.1, read on the forward strand.
GGAGTTACCAGAGGAAAACAGTGGGTAACTCTTGAAAAGGGAATTGATCTTCTTGATATGCCGGGCGTTCTTTGGCCGAAGTTTGACGATAAAACCGTTGGCGAGCACCTTGCGTTTACCGGCGCAATTAAAGACGATATTCTTGATACGGAGCTTTTGGCAATGCGGCTTGCGGATTTGCTTAACCGCGAATGGCATTCGCTTCTTTGTGAAAGATATAAGCTTACGGATGAAGAAACGGCGGATATAGAGCCTTATGACCTGCTTTCGCTTATCGGAGCAAAGCGCGGAATGAAGGTTTCAGGCGGGGACGTTAATACCGAACGCGCCGCCGCAATGCTTCTTGATGAATTCCGCGGCGGAAAAATCGGCCGCATAACCTTGGAGATGCCAAATGAGCTTGTATGATTTTGAGCACGAGAAACACGCGCAGGGGTATAAATATATCTGCGGCGTGGACGAAGCGGGCAGAGGCCCGCTTGCGGGACCTGTTTTCGCTGCGGCGGTAATTTTGCCTGAGGATTATGAAATCGATGGGGTAAACGACAGTAAAAAGCTTTCCGAAAAAAAGCGTGAAAAGCTTTTTGACGAAATAATCGAGCATGCTCTGGCGTATTCTATAAAGAGCTGTGACAATTTTACCATTGATGATATAAATATTCTTGCCGCAACAATGCAAACGATGAAAAATGCGGTGGATTCTCTTACAATAAAGCCGGATATTGTTTTTGTGGACGGCAATCGCCTTCCTGAACTTGATATTCCGGCGGAATATGTTATCCACGGCGATGCCGTTTCCGCAAGCATTGCGGCGGCTTCCATTCTTGCAAAGGTAAGCCGTGACCGCTTTATGTACGAAATGGATAAGAAGTATCCGGAATACGATTTTGCGAAGCACAAGGGCTACGGAACAAAGCTGCACTACGAAAAACTGCGCGAATTCGGCCCTTGCGAAATACACAGACTGACTTTTCTTAAAAAGATGCACTGAAGGTGATTTTTTTGGTCACGGAAAACAGGCGACGCGGAAATCTGGGAGAAGATTTTGCCGCGGATTATCTTGAAAAAGAAGGCTATACAATCTTGGAGCGCAACTATGCCACAAAGCTTGGCGAGATAGATATAATTGCGCAAAAGGATAATTTCATTGCTTTTGTGGAGGTGAAGGCACGGTCGGAGGACTGCATGTACGCTCCGCGGGAGGCAGTGACCTTTTCAAAGCAGCGAAAGATATGTAAAGCTGCAATGCTTTACAAAATGCGAAAGGGCTTTAATGCACGCCCAAGGTTTGATGTATTTGAAATAATATATGACAAGTATACTTTTGAGATAAAAAAGTTTAAATTTATAACAAATGCTTTCGGAACGGAGGCTGTTCATGGATTTTATTGATTTGCACTGCGACACCATTACGGAAGCCATGCACCACAGCGTAGATTTGACCGAGCCGCACCTTAACATTCATCTTCCTGTGGCAAAGGAAATAGAGCGCCACTGCCAGTGCTTTGCCGTATATTGTCCTGATACCGTTCGCGGCGAGGACGCTTTTAACTACTACACCATGGCAAAGCACTATTTTCAAAGGGAGCTTGCAAAGTTTCCGCAGCTTTTGGAGCAGATACATACCGCCGCGGATATTGACAGGATTACCGCAGAGGGCAAAACTGGGGCGGTGCTCACGGTAGAGGGCGGCGCCGTGCTCAACGGAAAAACTGAAAATCTTCGCGTGCTCAAGAATGACGGGGTAAAAATGATTACTCTTACATGGAACGGAGAAAATGAGCTGGGCTGCGGCTCGTCAAACCAGACCAAAGGGCTTTCGCCATTCGGATTCGATGCAGTTAAAGAGATGGAGCGCCTTGGAATGATAATTGACGTTTCGCATCTTTCGGACGCGGGGCTTGACGACGTGCTCAAAACTGTAAGCGGCCCTGTGGCGGCAAGCCACAGCAATCTGCGCTCCGTCTGCGGGTACAGGCGCAACCTTACGGATGAGCAGTTTTGTGAAATTGCCCGCCGCGGCGGCATTGTGGGAGTGAATTTTTACCGATATTTTTTGAACAACGACGGCGAGCACGCAACGGTTCACGATATTGCACGACACATTGAGCATATGCTGGAGCTTGGCGGAGAAAATGCCGTTGCCATGGGCAGTGACTTTGACGGCTGCGACGGGGTAGACGGAGTTCGGGATATAAACGACATTCCGGCGCTTTATGAGACGCTTTGCGCCGAAGGCATTCCGAAAAGCGTGCTTAAAAAAATATTTTGGCAAAACGCGCGGGACTTTTTTGAACGTATGATTTGAATTCATAAAGGAGGTTATGCCGGTGGCAATTTGGGCAATGGCAGATTTGCATCTTTCTCTTGGCACAGATAAGCCGATGGATAACTTTCACGGCTGGTATGACTATGTGAACCGAATTGAGCATAACTGGCGCGAAAATGTGGCGGAGGAGGATACGGTGGTTATTCCCGGCGATTTTTCATGGGGAATTGACCTTGAGGAGGCGCTGCCGGATTTTAGGTTTATCGAAAACCTTCCCGGAAAGAAGCTTATTATGAAGGGCAACCACGATTATTGGTGGACAACGCGCGCAAAAACGGAAAAATTCTTTAAAGAAAAGGGATTAAAAACAATAGAAATTCTCCATAATAATTCAGTGCTTTGCGAAGGAAAGGCTCTTTGCGGAACTCGCGGCTGGGTTTTTATGCCGAATGAACCACATGATTTAAAAATTTCCGCAAGAGAAGCGGCTCGCCTTGAGCTTTCGCTTCAGGATTCGATGCATTTTCCGGATGCCGAAAAAGTGGTGTTCTTGCACTATCCTCCTGTTTATGCAAACGAAATGGTGCCGAATATTTTTGATGTGCTTTATAAATACAAAGTTAAGCGGGTATATTACGGACATATACACGGTGCGGCGCGAAGCGCAGCCAACGAAGGCGAATATATGGGAATAAATTTCAAACTTATTTCCGCCGATAACCTTGGATTTAAACTTTTTCCCATTGAATAGACAAATTTCTTTTTAATTTTTTAATAAATAACTGTAAATATTTAATTTAATACTGGTAATTTGCAAAATACTGTGATATACTATACCAGTTGAAAAAGCATCTATCAGGAGGAAACACAATGGAACTGACACAATTTGAAAAGACCGGAACGAATGAAGCAAAGCTTACCGTTAAAGTCACTGCCGAAGAATTCGGACGTGCCGTTGACGCCGCAATAAGAGAAAAAGGCAAAAAGCTTACCGTTCCGGGCTTCCGCAAGGGAAAAGCTCCCAAAGCATTGCTTGAAAAAGCCTATGGCAGAGAATATTTTTATCAGGATGCAGTAAACGAAACCTATGGTTACGCTTATGATATGGCTGTTAAAGAAGCTGATATTGTTCCCGTTGACCGTGCAAATATTGAGCTGGTTGATTGCTCTGAAGACGGATATACATTTACTGCTGTTGTAACTGTAAAGCCGGAAGTTAAAGTAAAAGACTATAAAGGCATCAAAGTTACCAAAAATGTGAATGTTGTTTCTGATGAACAGGTTGACGCAGAGCTTAACCGCATGCTTGAAAGAAACGCCAGATATGTTGACGTTGAAGACAGACCTTCCCAAATGGGTGATATTGCCGAAATCGATTATGAAGGATTTAAAGACGGCGTAGCATTCGAGGGAGGAAAGGGCGAACACTATGATCTTACTCTTGGTTCCGGCTCTTTTATTCCCGGATTTGAAGAGCAGGTATGCGGTCATAATGTCGGCGAAGAATTTGATGTTAATGTATCTTTCCCGGAAGATTATCCTTCTGAAGAACTTAAAGGTGCACCTGTTGTATTCAAATGTAAACTTCATGCTATCAAGAGAAAAGAGCTTCCGGCTGCCGATGACGACTTTGCAAAAGATGTAAGCGAATATGATACTCTTGACGAACTTAAAGCAAGTATAAAAGACAAACTCCAGAAAAAAGCCGACGAAGATACCGACAGACAGATTGAAGAACAGCTTGTTGACGTTCTTATTGCAAATACCGAAGCAGAAATTCCGGAATGCATGTATGACGCAAGAATTGAAGACATGGCTTCCGACTTTGAAAACAGACTTGCACAGTCCGGTCTTACTCTGGATGAGTATCTTAAATATACCGGCGCCGATAAGGATGCTTTCCTTGCAGGGTTTAAGCCTCAGGCAGAGCGTCAGGTAAGAGTTCGCCTTGCTCTTGAAGCCATTGCACAGGCAGAAAACATTACTATGACCAAAGAAGAAATGGATGAAGAGTTTAAAAAGCTTGCGGAACGTTATGAGATGAAAGAAGAACAGGTTCGTCAAATTGTTCCGGAAGAGGATCTTGCACAGGATCTTTGCGTTGAAAAGGCAATTAAACTTGTTCGTGACGCAGCAGAAGTTGTTGACGGCGCAGCTGACGACAAACCCGCAGAGGAAGCTCCCAAGAAAAAGCGTGCTCCGGCAAAGAAGAAAACTGCAGAGCCTGTAGCCGAAGAAGCTTCTAAAACAGAAGAATCAGCCGCCGAGGAAGAAGCTGCACCAAAAAAACGTGCGTCTCGCAAAAAGAAAAATGACGATATAGACCCTTCTATGGACTGATTCGCCCGTTTTCCACGGTTTCAGGAGAAACTGCAATATAATCGTTTGTATTGGAGGATCTCCGGAATATATTTCCGGAGGTCCTTTATAAAATAAGACAATTTGCGACAAGCAAATAAAAAAGGAGTGATACCAATGAGCTTAGTGCCAATGGTAGTTGAACAGACAAACAGGGGCGAACGCTCTTATGACATTTTTTCAAGGCTGCTTAATGACAGAATTATAATGCTTTGTGACGAAGTTAACGACAATACGGCAAGCCTTGTTGTAGCACAGCTTCTTTATCTTGAGGGGCAAGACCCGGATAAGGATATAAGCCTTTACATTAATAGCCCGGGTGGTTCAATTTCAGCCGGCATGGCGATTTATGATACCATGCAATATATTAAATGCGATGTTTCAACCATTTGTATCGGAATGGCGGCATCAATGGGTTCATTCCTGCTTAGTTCAGGAACAAAGGGAAAGCGTTTTGCACTTCCCAACAGCGAGATTCTGATTCATCAGCCTTTGGGCGGAATGCAGGGTCAGGCTTCCGATATTAAAATCCATGCCGACCACATTATCGCAATTCGTGAAAAGCTGAACCATATGCTTGCCGAACAGACCGGAAAGCCCTATGAAGTAATTTGTCATGATACTGACAGAGATAATTTTATGACCGCTCAGGAAGCCATGGAGTATGGTCTTGTTGATAAGGTTATTGACCACAGAGAATAATTTAACGTAATTCGGAGGCAATATATGGCCAATAAAGACGATCACAAAATGCGCTGTTCTTTCTGCGGAAAGACTCAGGATATGGTATATAAGATGATAAGCGGTCCTGGCGTCTGCATTTGTGATGAGTGTGTCGACCTTTGCATGAACATTATTTATGATGGCGAGGATGACCCGCTTGCAAAGACAAAGAGAAAAAGAAACGAAAAAAACAAGCCTGTAATTGATCCGTCGACGCTTTTGAAACCTGCGGAGCTGAAAGCTGTTCTTGATAAATATGTAATAGGCCAAGATGATGCAAAGAAGATACTTTGTGTTGCGGTTTATAATCACTATAAGCGCATTTTGAGCAAAGTAAACACAGACGATGTGGAACTGCAAAAAAGCAATGTACTTTTGCTTGGCCCTACAGGTACGGGAAAAACGCTTTTAGCACAAACTCTTGCCAGAGTTCTTGGCGTACCGTTTGCCATTGCAGATGCTACTACAATAACCGAAGCGGGGTATGTGGGCGAAGATGCCGAGAATGTTTTGCTTCGCCTTATTCAGGCCGCCGACTTTGATGTAGAGGCTGCTCAACGCGGAATTATCTATGTTGATGAAATAGATAAAATTACAAGAAAATCCGAAAACCCTTCGATAACCAGAGATGTTGGCGGCGAGGGAGTTCAGCAGGCGCTGCTTAAAATGCTGGAGGGCACAGTTTCAAATGTGCCTCCGCAGGGCGGCAGAAAACACCCTCAACAGGAATTCATACAGATAGATACCACAAACATTTTGTTTATTTGCGGCGGTTCTTTTGAAGGAATTGAGCCTATTATTGAAAAACGTATAGCAAGCTCTGCCATGGGATTTGGTGCAAATGTAATGAGTCAGAAATCCAAAGATCGCACCGAGCTGCTTAAAAAAGTAACCCCGCATGACCTTGTTAAATTCGGAATCATACCGGAAATGGTGGGTCGTCTTCCCGTAATTACCACTCTTGACAGCCTTGATAAAAAAGCTCTTGTAAGAATCCTTACAGAGCCGAAAAACAGCCTTGTCAAGCAATATCAGAAGATATTCAATATAGACGGAGTAAACCTTCAGTTTACTGACGGTGCCCTCGAGGCGATTGCTCAAAGAGCAATCGACAGAAAAACCGGGGCAAGGGGACTTCGTTCTATTATGGAAGAGACTCTTACAGGGCTTATGTTTGACATTCCTTCGGATGAGACGGTTGAAGCAGTAGTTATCGGAGAAGACTGCGTTAACGGAACAGGCAAACCGAAAATCGAGCGTAATCCGCTTAAAAAGCACATTCCGCTTGAAATTGCAACAACAGCAGAATGATAATTTTTTAAGGCAGCCC
>SFFD01000004.1 GCA_004556975.1 Oscillospiraceae bacterium
AGGTATTTCCGCCGCATTTTTCTCTTACATAATCCTCGTCAAGATTAAGTATTTCCGCAAGACCGGATATTATAAGATCCTTTTGAGCTTCGTTTTCTATATCAAGCGGAGAAACGCAAACCGTCCAAGCGGTGGAGCTCATTGCAAGAACGTTGTTGTTGCGGTCATATATATATCCCCTTGCGGCAGAAATTTCAGTAACGCGAAGCTGCTGTGAAGCAGCCTTGCGCTGATATTCCTCCGCATCTACTATCTGGAGCTGAAAAAGCCTTATTATAAGCGCCGCAAATCCTGCTACAACTATAACAGCGGCTGCTGTAAGTATTCTTCTTTTTGTGGTAAAGTTAGATGATTTACTCATTTTGAAGGCAATTTTTTCTCCTTTTTCCAAAATTTCGTCGATAATCGACCTTTCCCCAATTATGAAGACAGCGCCGTTATCCGCTTTTACGGTTTTTAACGGCGCTACTTGTTTATATTATTGCGTCAAAATGGCAAGTATTCCGCAATAAATTCAATAAAGTCATTCCAATACTGTTCAATAAGATATTTTCCGCTTGTTTTCGCAACCGAAATTTCATCGTCTCCGGTAAGGTTGACATATTCAATCTGGCTTGAATCTATTTTGGAAAGTCCAAGATTTTTTTCCGCAGATTCCTCAAGGGTTTTTATGGAGGTGCTTGCTTCAAGCTCCCCCTCAAGGCGCATGCGCTCGGTATCAAGAGCGCTTATTTTGCTTTCATAGGAGTTTACCTCTGCGGTAAGCTCTGTAAGAACGACCTGGCTGTATATCATAACAAGAGCCACGGCAATAATCGCCACAGCGTCAAGAATGAATTTGAAAGGAGCAACCGTTTTTTGCTTCCTGCGGGTTTTAACAAGTCTTAAAGAGCGGGTTTTAAGCTCCTCATCATGCTGTTCTTCTGTTTTTGCCGCAAAATTATCAAGGTCATAAGCAACTTCCGCAGACAAGGTACTCCCCTCCTTCTTATATAAATTATCTTTTACAGCTTTTCAATAATACGAAGTTTGGCGCTTCGGCTTCTGTGGTTATATTCAAGCTCCTCGGCACCGGGTTCAATCGGTTTTTTATTCACAAGCTTTCCCCGAGGCTTTTTTCCGCAAACGCATACAGGAAATTCGGGCGGGCATGTGCACCCTTTTGTGTATTCGGCAAAAGCCTTTTTTACCATTCTGTCCTCAAGGGAATGAAAAGTTATTATGGCAAAGCGGCCGCCGGGTACAAGGCGGTCAAATGCGCCGTCAAGCGCTTCGGAAAGTTTATCAAGTTCTCCGTTCACGGCTATTCTTATTGCCTGAAAGGTTTTGCGCGCCGGATGTCCTCCGTCGCGCCTTGCCGCCGCAGGAACGGCGCTGCGTACAATATCCGCAAGCTGTGTGGTTGTTTCAATAGGCTTAGTTTGTCTTGCTTCCAAAATAGCGTTAACAATTCTGGGAGTAAATTTTTCTTCGCCATAGTCATAAAGTATTTTTGCAAGCTCCGCCCCGGAAGCGTTGTTTACCAAATCATATGCAGAAAGCCCCTCTTTGCTCATACGCATATCAAGGGGCGCTTCGCTGTGATAGCTGAACCCCCGTTCGGCATCGTCAAGCTGGTGAGAACTTACGCCAAGGTCAAGCAGCACACCATTAACCTTTTCTATTCCAAGGCTGTCAAGCACTTTTGGAATATCCGCAAAATCAGAATGTATAACCGTTGCGCAGGGGTATTCCGCAAGCCTTTCAGCTACAATCTCTACGGCATCCGGATCTTTGTCAAGCGCAATAAGCCTGCCGGTGGTAAGTCGTTTTGCAATTTCTCTGGAGTGGCCCGCTCCGCCGGCGGTGCCGTCAATATATATTCCATCCGGCTTTATTTCAAGGCCGTCTATGCTTTCTTCAAGCAGTACGGAAACATGATGAAAATCCATATCGCTCATACCGCACCTCAAAAGCCAAGTTCGTCCATTGCCTCTGCAATGGCATCGGAATCCATCGAGTTGCTTCTGGCAATCCAGTTATCTTTGTTCCATATTTCAACATGGTCAGAAGCTCCGATTACCGCAATCTCTTTGGTAAGTCCGGCGTGGGCGCGCAATGTGGGGCTGACCAGAACCCTGCCCTGTTTGTCGGAATTGACCACCGTTGCACTTGAAAACATAAAACGCTTAAGATCCCTTGCCTTTGCTTGAGGAAGACCGGCAACTTTTTCACTTATGCGGTTCCATTGTTCCATTGAATAGGCGGAAAGACAGCCGTCAAGCCCTTTGGTGAGCACGAACTGCTCGCCGAGCTCTTCACGAAGCTTTGCAGGAAAGTTGACTCTTCCTTTTTCATCGATATTATGGTAATACTCGCCGATATACAAAGCCGTCTTCCCTCCCTTCCGAATTTCAGGCAATTTTAAGGGATAGTATTCCACTTATCCCCACTTTTCACCACTTAATTATTATTATAATGAAATTCACGCAAATTGCAATACCTTTTATAACAATTTAACGCCCATTTTGCGAAAATTTACAAATGTAAATTATGGTATGTTTCCGTCTTTTTCGTAGAGATTTGCACAGTAAAAAAAGACATCCGCCCGGCGGATGTCTTTTTGTGCTTTATTTTTTCTTTTTCGGTTTCGGCGCAGGGAGTTCATCGTAAATTGCTTCAAAAAGCCCGGTTAAAAAATCCGGATTATCGAATTCCTCCACCAAAAGCATATTCTTCGCGCCGTCGTAGGGCGGCTCGTGCCTTGCGCCGGGCAGATACTTTTCCGCCGCGGGAACAAGCTTGACAAGCAGTCTGTTGTCGCAGACATACGCCGCAATTTTTCCGCGGAAATAGATTATGTATTCACCCATCATCTGACGCACTTTAATATCGCCGAGGGCGGAAAGCTGCTCCGTTATGAAGCTTATGTAGTCCTTACTTGTAGCCATAGGTCATCTCCCAATTTTTATATAGCGAAACGTGCCGTCGCTTTCTTCCGCATAGGCAAGCTGCTTTTTGGCAAGCAGCGGAAGCAGCTTTTCATCAATAACCGGCATATCCATTCCGAAAGAGCTTATCACAAATATTTTTCCGCCGTTTTTTGTCACCCTGACGCACTCTTTGAGCACCTTTTCAAGCACTGCGCAAAGATGCCCGACCGCGTTGTACATAACAACCGTGTCAAAGCTTTCGTCCGCAAACGTCATATTCGTTGCATCCATTATTACGAAGGTAAACCCCTCGGTTTTGCGTGCCTGCGGCGGCAGGCGCAGATAATCAAGGTCGATTCCCGTAACACTTTCGGCCGTTTTCGCCGCGCAAAGAGAAAACTCCGCACAGCCGCAGGCAACCTCCAGAACATCTTTTCCTCTTATATCTTCCGCAATATGTGCAAGCGCCTATTCTGCTCTTTTCAAACGGATTTCCCCTGTTTTATACGGAGTTTACACCAGTCTTCCCGGTCTATTCGGTAATGTCTGAACATATCGTTTTCCGAAACAAAGCTGAACCCTGCTTTTTCAAGTACATGCGCGCTTCTTTTGTTTTTATGTATTGTATCTGCAAGCACGGTGTTCATATTCATCTGCCCAAAAGCATATTTCAGGGCAAACTTTTCAGCTTCCGTTCCGTATCCGCGGTTCTTGAAATTGTCATTTTTCATTCCCGCTCCAAGCTCGCAAATGCCTTTTTGCCAATCAATATGCTTGAAATATATCTCTCCTATCACTTCATTTTCAAGCATTATTACGAAGTTTTTTTCTATCCGAAGTATTGCGGCTTTCAAAAAAGGCATCTGCCTTTTCCACACTGTATTCATAAGGTTTAAATTTGCTCATATCCGCAAAAAGCATAGAGTCCTGCTCAAACTGTCGAAAGAACTCACGGCAAAGCTCTTTTGTCATTTCTTTAAGTGTAATTCCATCCATTTCTCTATACAACAAAACCCGCTCCGATTAAAAAGCGGGAATTTGTTCTGTTCAATTATTTTTCGGTGTTTTGACCCTTTTGCTGCTGACGGAACGCGGCACGGGTATTTTTTACTTCATTCATGGAAGCGGCAAGGCTTTCCTCGGTATTTTTAAGAATGTTGTCAACGAATTCCTTTGCCGACTGGCGCATTTCGCGGCTCTGCTGCTGCGCCTGCTGTGCGATTTCCGCCGCCTTGCTTCTGCTCTGGCGAACAATTTCTTCTTCCTCCACAAGGGCTGCAGCGCGTTTTTCAGCTCTGGCAATAATTGCTTCCGCTTCTTTTTTTGCTGTGTTAACTATTTCGGTGCGGTCCGCAACAATTGACTGTGCCTGTCTTATTTCGGTGGGCATATTAAGGCGAACATCATCAAGAAGTTCGCGCACTTTGTCCGCGTCAACAACGCAGCGACCGCCCGTAAGCGGCAGCGACCACGCACGGTCGATAAGCTCATCAAGCTGGTCAAGAATCTCTTCAATGGACATAAAACATACCTCCGTTTATATATCAGTTTTATTTTTCAGTACCCTTTCAATGGTTTCAACGGCTTCTTTGGGAACGAAGTCCGAAACGTCGCCCCCGAACGAAGCAATCTGGCGAACAAGGCTTGAGCTTATATACATATTTTCCGGCCGCGCAGTCATAAACACCGTCTCTGCCTTTGGCGCAAGGCTTTTATTGGCAAGAGCCATCTGAAATTCATAATCGAAATCAGTTGCTGAACGCAGTCCCTTTATTATGGCGTTTATGCCGTTTTTCTGGACATACTCCGCCAAAAGTCCATTCCAGACATCAACCCTGATTCGCGGGTCGTCTGCAACAGCGCCCATAATCATATTGCAGCGTTCCTCCGTGGAAAAATCATAGTGCTTGTCCGGATTAGTCATAACAAGAACGATAACCTCGTCAAAAAGCTCCGCCGCCCGTCTGAATATATCAACATGACCATTGGTTACCGGGCAAAAGCTGCCCGGACATACGGCTTTTTTCATTCTTCGTCTTCCTTCTGATAGGAATACACCATAGTTCTTCCGTATCGATATTCTTTGATTCTTACAAGGTCGCCCGCCCTTTCGGGAAGGTCGATGCCTTTTGCAGTTTCGCATAAAACAATTCCGCCCGTGCGCATAACTTTTGACACCGCGGGAAGAACCACCGGAAGCTGCTGCGCAGCATAGGGAGGGTCAATAAACGCAATGTCAAAACGCTCGCAGGCGCCCGCAAGATAAAGCGACGCATCGGTAGTTTTAATCCTGGCGTTGTTCAGAAAGCCGCAATTTTTTAAATTTTCGGTTATGCAGTTTTGAGCATCTTTGGAACTGTCCACAAACACGGCGGATTTTGCTCCGCGGGAAAGCGCTTCAATTCCAAGCTGACCCGACCCCGCAAAAAGGTCAAGCACATCCGCTCCCTCTATGATAAACTGTATGGCTGAGAAAATACCTTCCTTGACTCTGTCGCCCGTAGGTCTGGTAACTTCTCTTCCCTCCGGCGCAACAAGACGTTTTCCTTTTGCCGTTCCTGTAATGACTCTCATTTCAATACCTCCGTATGGGTATATTTACATTATCCTATTTTTAATATTAAAAGTCAATGTTTTTATTCCTTGTCAAGTAAATTCCGAAGCGACTTTGCCGCAGCGGCTGTCATTCCCGGCGCTGCCGCAAGTTCCTTCTCCGTTGCCGCGCGGATTGCCTTCATGGTTTTAAAATGCTTCAAAAGCGCTGCCGCTCTTTTAGGGCCAATTCCCGGAGCCTTTGTTATAAGAAGCTCAAAATTTGTTTTGCTGTGTTTTCTGCGGCTGTATGTTATGGTATAGCGGTGAACCTCATCCTGAATTGCGGTAACAAAGTTGAACACCTCTTTTGCGGGAGAAATAGCTATTTCACCACCGTTTTTGGCTATTGCGCGGGTTCTGTGACGGTCATCCTTTACCATACCGAAAAGAGGAACTGTTATATGCATCTCATCAAAAAGTTTCTGAACCGCGGCTATATGGCCTTTGCCGCCGTCCAGCAGTATCAAATCGGGCATAGTGCCAAAGGATGTCCCCTTTTCACATTCTTCTCCATAACGTTCAAACCGCCTGCGGAGCATTTCGCACATACAGGCATAGTCATCCGGAGCAACGGCGTCCTTTATGGCAAATTTTCTGTAATCCGAGCGCTTTGGCCTTGCATTTTCATATACTATCATACCGCCGACAACGGTTTCTGCACCAAAGTTTGATATATCATAGGCTTCAATTCTTTCCGGCGGTTTTTCAAGTCCAAGCAGACGGGCAAGCTCGTCCAAAACAGCAACTTCGCGGCTGGTGCGCAATTTTTCGTGCGAAAGTCTCTCTGCAGCATTATTATATGCCATTTCGGTCGTCTTTCTTCGTTCTCCCTTTTGCGGCACAGATATAGTGACCCTATGATTGGCTTTTTCCGAAAGCCATCTGGAAATAAGCTGCGCGTCCTCGCAATCTTCGTGCAGCGCAATTTCTTTGGGGATATCCGTTTTATCGGTATAAAAGCTTTGCAAAAATTCCGTTACCGACGCGGGGTCGGTTCCGAAATCCCTCATGATGTATTCGCTTTTGTCAACAAGCTTTCCTCCGCGAAAAGACAGTACAACCGCGCAGCTGTTTTCTCCGCTTTGAGCCACGGCAACCACATCCTGTTCCGGCAGTTTTGAAAATACCACCTTTTGGCGGCTGGTAATACCCTCTATTGCACGGATTCTGTCGCGCAGCGACGCCGCACGCTCAAACTCTTCGTTTTCTGCTGCGGCATACATTCTTTCCGTAAGCTTTTCTATTGACGAAGCGCTTCCGCCGCGAATAAATTCAATTGCTTCATTAAGCGCTTCGTTATACTCTTCCTCTGAAATTTTTCCTCTGCAGACGCCCATACAGTTTTTGATATAATAATTAAGACAGGGGCGTCCTTTTCCAAATTCCCCGGGAAATTTTCTGTTGCAGGTCGGAAGCATAAACGCTTTATTTGCTTCCTCCACCGTCTGGCGCACTACAAAGGAGCTTATATATGGGCCTATATATTCCGCCCCGTCATCGTATTTCTGTAAAACTCCGGTAAGGCGGCTGTACGGACCGGGCGATATTCGAACATAGCTGTATCCTTTATCGTCTTTCAGCAAAATATTATATTTCGGTGCAAATTGCTTAATAAGGCTGCATTCAAGAATAAGCGCTTCAAATTCGCTGTCGGTAACAATATATTCAAAGTCGTAAACATGCTCCACCATTCGGTAAACCTTGGGAAGATGTTTTTCAACATTTCTGAAATAGCTTGTAACCCGGTTTTTAAGCTTCTTTGCCTTTCCTACATATATCACCTTTCCTGTTTTATCATGCATAATATAAACGCCGGGCTGCATCGGAAGGCTTAACGTCTTTTCGTGCAGATACGGCAGCCGTGGGTTATCCATTAAATGCGCCTCCTTTCCGGACTCAAAATAATATTATATACAAAAAACGCCGCAAATGCTACTCCATTTGCGGCGCCGTTTTAAAAAAATTAGAAATCAGTCGGTAAAACCGGATTCGACAAGCTTTACAAGAGCTTCTACCGCAGCTTCTTCATCAACGCCGTCGGCAATGATGGTAATTTCCGTACCGCCGAGAATTCCGAGAGAGAGAACGCCAAGAAGGCTCTTTGCATTGACCCTGCGCTCATCTTTTTCTACCCAAATAGAAGATTTAAATTCGTTGGATTTCTGAATAAAAAATGTTGCGGGACGCGCATGAAGACCGACCTGGTTTTGAACCTTTACAGTACTAGAAAACATATGTATCCTCCTTATAACTCTCAATGTTTTTCCGTTAACATTATATCATTATAGAATATTTAATTCAATGCATTTTGAGCACTGAAATCAAATTCTATAATTTTTCCATAAGAAACAACAGCTTTAGTCTTTTATTTGTGAAATATTCCTATAAACTTTCCACTATTAATGCCAAGTTGTACACTATCGCAACAATGATTGACGGAAGCATGTTTGCAGTGCGTATTTTTGCATTTGCCGCAAAATTAAGGCCGATACAAACTATAAGTGCGCTTCCGACCATTGTAATATCCGTCATCATATTTGCCGAAGCGTTGAGCACATCAGAAACTGCCGATGCAAAAAGAGAAATTGCGCCCTGATATACGAGCACTGAAGCTCCGGCAAAAATTGCGCCTATCCCCATTGTAGAAGTAAGCACCAGCGCAGTTACTGCGTCAAGCACGCTTTTTACAAGCAAAAGACTGTAATCCCCGGTAAGCCCGTCATTTATGGGGCCGAGAATTGCCATTGAACCAACACAATAGACAAGGGTTGCCGAAACAAATCCTCTTGCGAATCCGTCGAATTTCACCTTGCACTCAATTTTTTGTCCAATGTCGTTTACTTTATCATCAATATCTATAGCTTCGCCAATGGCTGTACCGATTACAAGGCACAAAAGCAAAAGCATTCCGCCGTTCTCAACGATTTTCCCGTTTTCTGAAACAGAGAGCATATTCGTGAGCACGCCGTTAAGCCCTATTATGAGCATGGCAAGACCCATTGCTTTCATGACGCCATCCATAATGCTTTCTTTTATTCCTTTTTTGAGCACAAGCCCCAAAAGTCCGCCAACAGTTATGGCGACAGTATTTATTATCGTTCCTGTCATTTAGTCATTCCCTTTATATTTTTCATACATATCCGGGCGTTTTTCCTTTGTTATTTGTACCGCCCTCTCATGTCTCCAATCGGTTATAAGCCGGTGATTTCCGCCCAGCAAAACCTCCGGCACGGCTTTGTTATGCCAAACTTGCGGTCTTGTATACTGTGGATATTCAAGCAAGCCGGAAAAGTGGCTTTCATCTTCAAAGCACACATCTTCGGACAATACTCCGTCGCACAGCCTGCCTATGCAGTCCGTAAGCACCAATGCGCCAAGCTCTCCCCCGGTTATAACATAATCGCCTATTGAAACCTCTTTGTCCACAATTTCTTCCAAAACGCGCTCGTCAACGCCCTCATAATGGCCGCAAAGCAGAAAAAGATGGTCGTAATTTTCGGCAAAATCCACAGCCATTTCCTGATTGAGCACCGCGCCCTTTGGCGACATATAAATCACATAGGGTTTTGAGCACGCCTCTTCACATACGTGCTCAAAACAGCGAAAAATGGGTTCCGCCTTGAGCAGCATTCCGTTTCCGCCGCCGTAAGGCGCGTCATCAACGCGCTTATGCTTATCATTTGAAAAATCGCGGATGTTATGACAATATATTTCAATAAACCCTGCGCGGCGTGCCCTACCGATTATGCTTGTGCTGAGCACCGCTTCGCACATTTCCGGAAACAGGGTTGCAATGTCAATCCTCATCGTCGAAAAGTCCTTTCATCGGCGTTATGCTCAAAATTCCGCCGTCAATATCCACGCTGTCAATCACCTGGGGAATTGCAGGAATCCAGGTTTCCCTGCCGTTTTCGTCCTTGACATCGTAAATATCGTTTGCGCCGGTGGAAGCAACGTCAAAAACCTCGCCGTAACAAATTCCGCTTTCCGAATCCATTACTTTAAGGCCGATTATGTCCTGTATAAAGTATTCACCCTTTTTTACGGGAATATCCCCGCGCTTCATATAAATGACCTTGCCTATAAATTTGCGGGCATCCTCCGGCGAATCAATGCCTTTAAACTTTACAAGGTAAACATTTTTGTGCGGTTTTACATATTGCACGCGGAATTCCTGCTCGCCTTTGTCGTCAAGATACATTCTTGCTGCACGCTCAACATCGCCGGGGTCACACCACGGATAAAGGCGCATATCTCCCTTTATCCCATGAGTGGTAACAATTTCTCCGACCTCAAGGTATTCCTTTCTCATAGTTCCGCCTCCGTTTATAATTCCCCCGCCAAAATATTGACGAGGGAATTTTTTGTTTATTCTATGGTAACGGCAACCTTTTCGCCGTTACGGTTCGCAGCGGTACGCATAAGGGTGCGAATCGCTCGGGCAATTTTGCCCTGGCGACCTATAACTCTGCCCATATCGTCCGGAGCAACATGAAGATGATAGGTTATGGTGCCCTCTTCATCCGGCTCATCAACGGTAACAACAACAGCATCCTTATTTTCAACAAGGCCGCGTGCAATAACAGCAAGCAGTTCTTCCATGTTCAGAACCTCCGGCATTACTTAAGAATGCCTTCAACTTTAAGCAGAGCTTTAACGGTATCGGTGGGCTGTGCGCCGGAAGCAATCCATTTTTCGACTTTCTCTGCATCAACCTTGATTACGGACGGTTCTTTGGTAGGATCATAATAGCCTACTTCTTCAATGAAACGGCCATCTCTGGGATAGCGGGAGTCGGCAACTACGATACGATAGAAAGGTGCTTTTTTAGCGCCCATGCGGCGCAGTCTGATTTTAACGGACATTTTACTTTTCCTCCTATAGTGAAAAAAATTATCATATTTTATCAATGGCTTTCGCCTAAAGATATCATTAAAAAGGCATTCCCATGCCGCCGCCGTTTTGCATTTGGCTAAGCATTTGGCGCATTTTTTTGCCTTGCTTTCCGTTGCCGGAAAGCTGCTTCATCATCTTCTGCATCTGCTCAAACTGCTTTAACAGGCGGTTGACATCCTCAACCTTTGTTCCGCTACCGGCAGCAATTCTTTTTTTGCGCTGGGCGGAGATGATGGAGGGCTTCGCCCTCTCTTTTTTGGTCATGGAATTGATGATAGCTTCGGTTCTTACAAGCTGTTTTTCGCCCTGCTCCGCTTCTTCGTCGCTGAGCTTTTTCTTCGCACCGGGAAGCATGGAAACAATCTGGCTGAGCGAGCCCATTTTGCGAACCTGCTTCATCTGTTCCAGAAGGTCATTCATATCAAAGCTGTTTTCGCCGAGTTTTTTCGCCATTTCCTCGGCTTTTTTGGCGTCAAGCTGTTCCTCGGCCTTTTCAATAAGGGTGAGCACGTCGCCCATGCCGAGAATTCGGGACGCCATACGGTCGGGATAGAACGGCTCCAAATCGGTAAGCTTTTCGCCGGTACCGGTAAACTTGATGGGCGCGCCGGTAACCGCTCTTACGGAAAGAGCCGCGCCGCCGCGGGTGTCGCCGTCGAGCTTTGTAAGGATAACGCCGGTAATGCCGAGCTTTTCGTTGAAGGACTGGGCAACGTTTACGGCGTCCTGACCTGTCATGGAGTCGATTACGAGAAGGATTTCCTCCGGGTGAAACTGCTCTTTAAGGCGAAGCAGTTCATCCATAAGTTCAGTATCAATGTGCAGACGGCCTGCAGTATCAAGTATGACAATGTCATTGCCGTAATCCTTTGCGTGGGCAATAGCTTTTTTGGCTATCTCGCAGGGGTCAATCTGCCCCATTTCAAACACCGGAACGTCAATCTGGCTGCCGACCACTTTAAGCTGGTCAATAGCCGCCGGGCGGTAAACGTCGCAGGCTACAAGCAGCGGGCGCTTGCCCATTTTCTTGAAATGCAGCGCCAGCTTTCCGGAATGGGTGGTTTTACCGGAACCCTGAAGACCGACCATCATAATGACGGTGGGAATCTTCGATGAATAATTTATGCGGGCGTTGGATTCGCCCATAAGAACGGTAAGTTCTTCATTAACTATTTTAATTACCTGCTGCGCGGGAGTAAGACTTTCAAGCACTTCCGCGCCGACGGCTCTTTCGCTTACCTTTGCCACAAAGTCCTTTGCGACTTTATAGTTGACATCTGCTTCAAGAAGTGCAAGGCGCACTTCGCGCATTGCAGCTTTTACGTCGCTCTCGGTAAGCTTGCCTTTATTTTTAAGCTTTTTAAAAACCGCAGAAAGCTTGTCGGATAATCCTTCAAATGCCATTATTATTTCTCCAGTTAATCGTTAAGGTGGCTTGCAATGCCAACAATTTCGGTGGTATGCTGCGTAATTTCGCGAATTGTTGCGCCACGAACGCTGTCTTCCTCAATGGCGTGCGCTTCGCTGATTATTTTGTCAAGGCCGTGCTGAATTTCGCGAAAGCGCTTTGCAAGGCCAAGCTTTTCTTCCATTTCAATAAGGGTGGCTTCCGCTCTTTTTATGGAATCGCGGACGCCCTGCCTTGTAATTCCGAGGTGCTCGGAGATTTCCGCCAAAGAAAGGTCATCGTTATAATAATAATCAATTACATCCTGCTGCTTTTCGGTAAGAATTTCACCGTAAAAATCGAAAAGAAGCGAAATGTTCATGTCCTTTGCCAAAGCGTCCACCTCCTTTTTGTAAAGTTTTTTTCTTTACAACAACACGAATTATTATAAAGGAAAAGCCTTTACATGTCAAGTGTTTTTACACGCTTTTTTATAAATGTGCGTATAAGTTCTTTTCCTGCTCGGCATAAAATTGAGCGCTTTATCGCTTGGATAATAATTTTTCTTTGATTTGTAAAAAATAAAAAAGCATTGCAGCAATTTTACCAAAAATCGGCACTTATATTATGAAAAATGAAAGAAGTGCGTGTTAGCATTATGAAAAAACTGATTTCAGCCGTGCTTTGCCTGCTGCTTATATTTGCCGTTGCCGTAACCGCCTTTGCGGACGAGAGCGGCGCAGGTTCCGTATACGCTTCCAAGTCGGAGGCAGATTCCCTGCTTGCCGCCGCAAAGGCAAGCGACTCCGTTTTGAGCAAATCTTTGAGCGAGTACAAAATATCCATTGACGAAAAGACCCTTATGCCCTTATATTATTCAAGCCTTTTGGATTACGCCGAAAGCGGCAGCCTGAAATATCAGGCATACCTGCTGGACGGAAAGCAAATGTACGCTTCGGATATGCTTGATTCCTCCGGAAAATTTGCCGGTACGGCCGTACTCAGCGAGGATGACATTCTTATGTATAAAGAGTCCTCCGACAAAAACGACTCCCTGGATTTTCTTTCGGCAAACGCAAAAAGAATATCCTCCCTTACAGGCAGCAAGATAGAGTCTCTTGAGAGCAAAGCAAAATTTATGTTCCTTGAAGGCGCCGGCTACGTTTACTACATAGAAACAGACAGCAAAGCGGTTCCGATTTCCACAAACCTCAAGGGCGCAAACGGCGACCTTTTTAACAGCGAAAACAAAGGCATGGTTGCCGTTGACGAAAATCTGCTTTCCTTTGCAAAGGAGCTTTTTAAAAAGGCAAACGAAGAAAAAGCGGCGCTTGCCAATTTGGCTTCGGGTGAAAATCCGCCTACCGGTGCGGCGGTTCCCGCATATTTTGCCGACAACTCCGAATATAATAATACATCTTCCAAAGTTCTTCCGCAGGCGCTGCTTTCCGCCGCGGCGGTAGGCACCATCGTGTTTATCCTTACAAACAAAGCGGAAAAAGCGAAAAATAATCGAGCGCCGCTCACAAATTTGCGCAGGCAAAGCCGCTGTTTCTTATAAAACGGCGGTTTTGTTTTATAAATATTCGTATAAATCGCCGACGATTTTTCCCAAGCGTATAAAAATTATCCGAGACAAACAAAAAGTGCCCTTGCAGAAGCAAGGGCACAGCGAATTCTATATTCCCATCACTCTGGCGAAGTTTACGCCGAGGAGCATACGGTTTTGTTCTTCCGAAAGACCGAGCCCAAAAAAACGGTTAAGCTCAATTTCATGATCCTGAGAGGGAAAATCCGTTCCCCAAAAGAAATTTTCTATGCCGAATTTATCGAAAAATTTGAATATCAGCTCTTTTTCCATAAACATAATGGAGCTTGAAATATCGAACAGGCAGGTTCCGGGTTTATAGGCTTCGTAAGCGCGTTCCCAAACCTGATATCCGCCAAAATGCGCCGCAATCACCTTGATTCCCGGCAGCTCCTCCAAAACCGCAACCATTCGGCGCGGATCGGAAAACGGAAGTTTGGCGTCGCCGGTATGAACCAGTGCAAACATATCGTTGTCACGAATTGCTTTCCACATGGGCAGCGCCTTTTGGTCGTCAATCAAAAACTGCTGAAAATCCGGGTGCAGCTTAACTCCGCCCAGCCCTGCAGCCTTTATTCTTTTCAGTTCCGCGTCAATGTTCTCAAAATCAGGATGCACGCTGCCAAAGCCAATAAATTTTTCGTACTTTGAACATTCATAAATAATGAAATCATTTATGCTTGTCACCTGCTTCGGGCTTGTTGCGGCGGAACAAATCAGAAATTTGTCAACGTCTATCTTTTCGCCGGATTTAAGCAGTTCCTCCGCCGTGCCGGTGTGATATATAGGTACATTGTAAAAGCTACCGATGGCTTCTCCCGCCTTGTCGGCAATTTTATCCGGGTAAATATGCGTGTGTGCGTCAATTATTCTGTATTCGGGCAAAAGAACCTCTCCCTTCCGAAAAAATTTTACCACAAAATATACTTAATATCAAGCTACACTACTATCAACCAAATTTATGACGGCATAAATACGCCTGCCTTGAACACAAAAAAAGCACCGCTTCGTACGAAGCGGTGCTTTTTTGAGAAAACCAAAAATTATTGATTTGCCCAGTCTGCCGGATAAGAAATGTAGATAAATCTTACATGATCCGGAGTGGAGAAATGAATGCTGGTGCCTTTCGGAATGAAAGTCATGTCGCCTGCGTGAGCAGTGACATCGCCGGCATCGGATTTAAGAACGATGGTACCATCAATGATGTACTCTGCTTCGTCATAGTTAAGAGTCCAAGGAAAGTCTACGCCGTTATCAAGCTCCATAACGCCGATACCGAGACGAGGAGACTCCTCGAGGGTTACTACATCGAGAAGAGAAACATCTTTATTTGCAGCACCGATGTCAAAGGGGAAAGGTTCACATTTGACAGTTTCGGTCTTAATGCTCATCATGCCGTTGGAGAGAACGTTTCTCTCAAAAGGCATAGCATCTTCGTTTTTCATATTCTCGCAGACTTTGGCGACTATCTCTTTAATCAGCTCTTCACTAAGATTCATGGATATACGCCTCCTTCTACTTAAGTTTTAAGGCCGTTATAGACCTTTAGGATTTCTCAATAGAAGTGCCTATCGCGGCAATAGGCACTTCCAAAGTTTTGGCAAAAGCCAAATTTTCAGCTAATTATTCTTTGTTGGCAGAGGGGATCTTCGCAAGAAGTGCGGGAGCCATGATGTTGCCAAGAACAACAGCAAGAATACCAGCAACAAGTTTACCAACGATCATCGGGAAGATCATGTCAGGGTTGTTACCGGCGCAGAAGCCGAGGTGGTCACCAAATACGAATGCTGCAGAAACAGCAAATGCGCAGTTGAGGAGTTTGCCCTTCGGGTTCATATCTTTAAGAAGGTTGAACATTGCGATGTTGTTAGCAAGGTTTGCAACCATACCAGCAGAACCAGCAGCGTTCATGCCAAGAGCGGAACCGACTTTTTCAAGAGCTTTGCCGAAGTGGTCAGTAACGAACTTAACCATCGGATAAGCACCGGCAAGGGTGATAGCGATGATACCGCAAGTAAGAAGACCGCCTGCAAGACCATCCTTATCTTCAGCAACCATGAGCTGGAATACAGGGAATACGATACCGGTATTGAACTCAAAGATAGCAATAGCAGTAACAGCGGTGATGAAGATGGTAACGCCGTTACCAAATTTATCAAAGCCCTTCATCATGCCGGCAGGAGCGAACCAAAGACCAACAGCGATGAGACCAGCAATGATAACAACGGGGATCATGTTGAGGAAAATATCAGCAACGCTAAGTTTGTACTGAGTGGTGTTCATAACGAAACCGCCGGCGATGCATCCGAACGGGATGGTTACCATACCAACAAGAGTACCTGCACCAAGGTAAGGACGATCTTCAGGATCGATGATACCAAGAGCTACAGGAATGGTGAAAACGATGGTCGGTCCCATCATGGAGCCGAGAATAAGACCAGCGTAGTTACCAATGGACTCGTTAGCAGCCATCTCCATAGCAAGAGGATAACCGCCCATGTCGCAAGCAAGAAGGGTGGTTGCAAACATGGAAGCATCAGCGCCTACAAGTTTGTAAACAGGTCCGATAATGGGGTTAAGAATAAGTGCAAGGATAGGAGCAACAGCAACAACGCCTGCCATGGACATAGCAAGAGGGCCCATTGCGTTGATACCTTCTTCAAACTGCTCGCCATAGCCGTGCTTATTGCCGCAGATACGGTCGATAGCACCGACGACCATGAAGATGGCCATAATCATAACAACGATAGTGCTTATTGCAGTCCAACCGCCAAGGTTTGCAACCCAATCTTTAAGAGACTGAACGCACATAGGCAGAGTTTCGTTCCAAACCTGAATAAGTTCATCAAACATAAAATTGACCTCCTAAAATAGTTTAATTCTCAAACTATATTCATAAAAGGACTTTCCGAAACAAAAGTTAACAATACAGACCATAAAAGTCGGGCACTCCTTGCGGAGGCCGCTTGCCCGAAATTTAAAATTATGTATTCTTTTGCCTCATACTTTCCTAAAATGACTTCATACCTGTATAAAAACAGGGTTTTTCAAGGTTCAAATAGCAGATTATTCAATCTCTGCAAGAACCGTATCATCGATAACACCAACTATTGCAGCGTCGATAGGCACGCTTGTGCCGACGGCATATCTGGCGGGGTTTCCTGTTACGATAAGTACTTTATCGCCGATACCTGCGTCAACTACGTCAGCGGCAATATAGGGCTCACGAGTGATGTTTCCGGCCATCTTATAGTCGAGAGGTTCGACTATAAGAAGTTTAAGGCCTTCAAGTTTCGGCTCTTTTCTGGTTGCCCAAACGCTGCCTATAACTACTCCAATTCTCATTTGGTAATACCTCCGTTAATTTTGATCTGAAATCAGATCAGTTCGATTCCAAGCTCAAAAGCGGTATCTTTTGCCAGATACGTTATAACAGGTTTTTCCGGAAGCTGCACTTTTTTATAGTGCTTTGCAGCCGCTTCGCGGATATCTCTTTCAGTTATAACACGCTTAGTGAGCACAAGTACGGAATCATCGCTTTCTGCCTTGGGCGCTGCAGCCACAGGTGCAGAAGCTGCTTCAACAGCTTTGACTTCTTCACGGGCAGGCTCGGCAGGTGCGTCAGCACCTTCGCAAATTACATCTTTGACGTCTTCTGCGCTTACGAGTTTAACGCCGCTGTCAAGAAGTATCTGGAGATTTTTATAAATATTATTGTACAGTGCTTTAGGAGCGGTTTCCTCGTATTTGAGGATTTCCACTTCCTCTTTAACCATAATGACCCGTTTTCCCTTCAGGATCGCTTCAGCCGCAAGGGCAAGGAATTTATTGTCAGTGCAGCCATTGGCGATCTTGAACAAATTGCTGTTTGTCATATTGTAAAGCACAATGGAGTCAAAGTCATCAACATTGACTTCATAGTTTTGTGCAAGTGCGCAAGTGACTTTGCACAATTCGCTGTCAAGCTTTTCAACTGCGCATTCTTCACAGTGATGCTCCGTGAGAATGAGGGCGGAATTTACTTTGCGTTCAGCTTGAACGGCGGAAGTAATACCCTCTTTCTCAAGGTATGCCTTAACGGCACGGACAGCAAGCTCTATTAACAAATCCATATCCATAATTATCACCTTCTTTTTCAATAATATCTATTGGAAAAGATATGGGTGCTCCGGTCAATCGACCAGGCAGTTCATGGCTATACCTGTAGGTGTAACCAGGAACGGGTCTGCGGGTTTAATGGTTTTAATGCCAACTGTATCTTCAAATATTTTCTCCATGCCGGTAAGGCAGCAAGTACCTCCGCAAAGATAGATGGTATCGATGTTATATTTGGATGTATATTTCTTTACGATAGTTGCCATCTTTTCGATTACCGGTTTCACTATGGGAAGAATTTCCCTGTGACGAGAGTAATCTGTTTTAATCTTCTCGGCATCCTCAAAAGAAATGCCATAGCTTCCGGCAAGAACAAGAGAAAGGTGAGTACCGCCCGTAGGCTCGTCGTCAACCTCAACAACCTTGCCGTCTTTGAAGATTGCAAGACCGGTGGTACCGCCGCCTATGTCGACAACGACTCCGTCGGTTATGCCGTAGATGGAGTTGGCGGCAGTCGGCTCATCCAGGACGTTGGTCACGTCAAAGCCGGCTCCCTCAACGCAATATTTATGTGTTTTTGTGCTGGATTCAGTGCCCGCAGGCATTGCAATTGCAGCATATTCAAGTTCTGTTCCAAGACGCTCTTCCAGCTTCTTTTTCAGTTTTCTTACTATGCCGCAAGCTCCTGCATAATCAACTATTACGCCGTCCTTAAGCACCTGTGCAAATTGCTTTTCACAGGCAACAGGATTGTTGTCCTCATCAAGCACCACGATAACAATATATGCGGTACCAAGGTCAACACCAACCTTCAGCTTATCGGATACAGGTTTGTGTACCACCGTTTCGGTTTCGGTAACACGCGCCATATATGCATTGATTGTTTCAAGATCAACCATTTAAAAGTACATCCTTATTTGATAATTTTGCCAAGTGCAAAACCTGCAATATGTGCGGCGCCGGCTTCGTCAACGTCTACATGCATACGGGTACGGAATTTCGGAGAAACTCTGATAACGGTATCCTCGAAAACAAGCTTTCTGTCTGTAAGAGCTTCAACAGAAACCACCTGATTATCGACAAGACCAAGTCTTTCCGCATCTTCCGGAGTCATATGAACGTGGCGAAGCGCGACGATCGCGCCTTCGTCAATAGTAATCTCACCGGCAGGTCCGACAAGCTTTACGCTTGCGGAACCTTTGGTGTCGCCCGACTGTCTGATGGGCGGATTGATTCCAAGGGCAAAAGCATCGCTGAATGAGACCTCAACCTGAACGTGCTTTCTCTCGGGTCCAAGAACTGCAACGTTTTTGAATGAGCCTTTCGGTCCAATAACGTCAACTCTTTCTTCCTCAAGATACTGTCCGGGCTGGCTAAGCTCTCTCTTCGGGGTAAGCTTGTGGCCTACGCCGAACAGAGCTTCAACGCTTTCCTTGTCCAGATGCACGTGTCTGGCGGAGACCTCTATCTGAACAAGTCCGGCAGTTCTGATCTGGTCAACAACTGCTTCTACGACTTTTTCTGCAGCCATGTGTCTCCTCCTATAAATTATTTATATTCACCGGCCAAGTACATGCACATCATAATGTGGAATGCACTGGAAAGGCGGTTGAGAGTCCTGATGATCTCGGGCTGCTGAACGTTTTTACCGTCAACAAAACAGTCGAGAGCAGCAAGCTCCAATTCACGTACTTTCGCACGGAGCACATTAAGCCTTGTGTAATCAACTCCCATAGTGTAGTTAGGGAGCAGCATCTGCTTAATGTTAAAGTATTTCTGCGGGTTGTGAGAACGAGCGCGAAGCTCATCGGGAGTAAGCCCGATAATCTTAACTTCGCTCATTTCTTCCTCCATTACCTCACAGTACATGATATTGTTGAGCACCTTGTTAATGTCTCCAAGATCATCTATGAGCTTCTGGGGGCCGCTTGCGGCAGCAATTTCCGCCTGAACCATAACAACGGTGGCGCTCATGCTGTCAAGCTTGCCGCGGAAAACTATCCTTGGATGATTTTTATAAACCAATCTATTACCGAAAAGCTGGCACATATATTCCGGCTTTTTAACATAGAAAGCTCCGGTTTGTTCATCAACGTATTTTGCTCCGGCAGGAGTATCGCTGATAGCGGAAGCTTTATTGTTGGATGATGCTGCGGGCGCCGGCGCTGCAGGCGGATCGCCGAATTCAACTTTTATTTTAAGTTGGTTCAGATACTCTTTTGCAGCGGGAGAAAGAAGTTTGTCCTTCGGTACATAATATACGGGAGGGCATTCGCCTTTAAGCTCGTTGCGGAGCACCATCTCGGTAATGACCTTCATAATATCACCCCCATCTTTGTGTAATTAAATTCTAAACTTCTTCAGAATTATTCGATGGACGGGAGGATATACTCGACCTCTTCATGAGGTCTGGGGATGACATGAGTAGAAATAAGCTCACCAACGCGGTCTGCTGCAGCGGCACCTGCATCAACAGCGGCTTTGGTAGCGCCGACGTCTCCGCGAACGAACACGGTTACGAGGGCGCCACCAACGATTACTCTGCCGATGAGGGTGACATTTGCGGCTTTAACCATAGCATCGGCTGCTTCGATAGCTCCGACGAGACCTTTGGTCTCAATCATGCCAAGTGCTTGTTTCTCAGCCATCTTGTCTCCTCCTTAAAGGGTAAATTATTCTTTGTCGAGATGCGGGAGGATGTATTCAACTTCCTCGTGGGGTCTCGGAATTACGTGAACAGATTTAAGCTCGCCAACGCGGTCTGCAGCAGCAGCGCCAGCATCGGTAGCAGCTTTGGTTGCACCAACGTCTCCGCGTACGAAAACGGTTACAAGTCCGCCGCCGACGTGTACTTTACCGATAAGGGTAACGTTAGCAGCTTTAACCATAGCATCAGCAGCTTCAATAGCGCCGACAAGGCCTCTGGTTTCGATCATGCCCAGTGCTTGTTTATCAGTCATTGTGTAGTACCTCCTTAATTATTGGGGCCATGCCCCCTGGTTCTACTTTATAATATGGAAAAAGACATTAAAGCTTTTTCAGTGCATCGATGACCATCTTTGCGATAGCATCGGCATCAAGATTATTCTCTTCGGCAGGTTTTTCCGCAAGATCCCATGCTTCTCTTACACCGTAAGCAACACGGCGGAGGTTGATAAGGTTAAGCGGAGAAACGTTGTCGCTGGTGGCGGAACCGCCGACAGCACCGCATCCAAGAGTGAGCGCGGGCATAAGGTTGGTGGTTGCACCTACGCCGCCCTGAGAAGAAGAGGTGTTGACCAGGATACGGGATACGGGCTTCTTGAGAGCAAACTCACGAATGACGTTCTCATCGTTAGTATGCATAGAAAGAGAGTGACCGATTCCGACAAACTGGAGAAGCTGGATGCAACGATCGCAGCAGGCACGCCAGTCTTCCTCGAAATAGAGGGCAAGGCAAGGAGAAAGTTTCTCGATGGAGAAAGGATACTCATCGCCAACGCCTTTTTCAGGATAGCAAAGAACTCTGGTATCGGCAGGAACATCAATTCCGGCCATAGCAGCGATCTTGGTTGCAGGACGACCGACGATAGCGGGGTTTACGCTGCCGGGACGTCTGGTGAAGATCTTGCAGAGTTTTGCGTACTCTTCATCGTTGAGGATGTAACCTTTTTCGTTTTTAACTGCTTCAATAACCTGATCTTTAATGCAGTTCTCTGCAACGATAGACTGCTCAGAAGCGCAGATAACGCCGTTATCGAAAGTCTTGGAAGCAAAGATTCTCTTTACAGCAAGCTTTACGTCAGCAGTATGATCGATGAATGCAGGAACGTTGCCGGCGCCGACGCCAAGGGCGGGAACACCGGAAGAATATGCAGCTTTGACCATTTCAGGACCACCGGTGGCGAGAATCATGTTGACGCCGGAGTTGGTCATGAGCTCGTGGGTTCCGGCCATGCTGAGGGTGTGGAGGCACTGGAACATGTTCGCAGGTGCGCCCGCTTTCTCAGCTGCTTCGCACATAAGCTCACAGGTCTTAGCGATGCAGTTCTTTGCAGAAGGATGAGGGCTAAAGACAACAGGGTTGCCAGATTTCATACAAATCATGGACTTGTAGATAGTAGTGGAGGTAGGGTTGGTGCACGGAACGATACCGCATACTACGCCCACCGGCACAGCAACCTCAAACATCTTCTTTTCCGGATACTCGTTAACAATACCGACAGTTTTCATGTCTTTAATTGCTTCGTATACGGCTTTAGATGCGAGGTGATTCTTGATAATCTTGTCTTCGTATTTGCCCATGCTGGTTTCTTCGGCTGCCATTTTGGCAAGCTCTTCGGAATGAGCATAAGCAACATCGGACATAGCTTTAACAATTTTATCAATCTGTTCCTGGCTAAGAAGTTTCGCGGCTTCAAAGGCTACGCGAGCCTTTCTAACCATGTCGCGAGCTTCCTGCACAGAAAGCAAATCACGATCTTGCAGCATTGCTTTATTGCTCCTTTAGTTATTATTCTGTGCTTTCAGAATCGCCTCTATGAGCGGTTCCTTCTTAGCATCTCTGATTTCGATCTTGGTAAGACCGATGTTGGGAATATCGCGTGCTATTTTTCTCAGATCCGTCGTTTTGAATTCTCTGAGCTGTTCCTCGGTATAGCCCTTGGATTCTATAGCTACGGGCTCGACATTTTCAACTTTTTCAGGTGCAATTTCAGGGACGGATTCTTTTTTAGCCTTTTCAAGCGGTTCCGACTTCACAGGAGCCTTTGCCGGAAATTCACGTTTATGGATACCTGTTCCACGACGGCGTCCGGCAGGCCTTTCGGTTGGAGAAGCAATAATAGTAGTGCTCTCCGCGGGCCTTGGGATAACATGGGAAGATATGACCTTTCCAACTTTCGATGCGGCTATTTCGCCGGCGGCGATAGCAGCCTTCGTAGCACCGACATCGCCGGTTACGAAGAAAGTCACGAGTCCTCCGGTTACATATTTAAAACCACAAAGGGTCACGTTTGCAGCCTTTACGGATGCATCCAGACCTTCGATAGCGGCGATCAGACCATAAGTTTCCAGCATTCCCAGTGCGCCAGTACTCATAATCCGTCACCTCCTGTTTATCTTAAGATATAATGAGTATATCGTTTAAGATCTAAGAAGGTAATCAGTATTTGAGAGGATTCTCTACGCAGAATACAACAGCGTCAGCAAAAGCATCGCAAGCGGCTTTGCAGGCAGACTGAGTACCGGTGAGATAACCACCAGAGAAGTTAGTTTCAGACGGAGGCTCAAAGTATGCGCACATTCTTACGTCAGCAGCTTTGAGGGCAGCATCCATGCCGTACTGTGCTTCAACAGGCGGAGCGATGAGGTAAGCAATCGGAGTGCCTTCAGGAATACCGCCGCACTCAGAAAGGTAAGAACCGGTTCTGGAGATGGTGTATGCATAGTATGCAACGGAGTCATCATCGTTTGCGGAATAGAAGGTAGCGTCTGCATTAAGAAGATCAAAAGCAGCAGCAAGGCCGGCTTTTACTTCTGCGGGGTTCGGGCCGGAGAGCATGCCGATGAATTCACCAGCATATTTCTGCTGTGCGCAGCCGGCGCCGCCGTACATGGATTTTGCAAGGACGACTTTAACATCAGCCTTTTTAGTTGCTTCGTCAACGCAGGTGTAACCAACATCATCGCAGTCGGTGGAGAAGAAGCCAACGGATCTGTGGCCTTCGGGCATGTTCCATTGTTTCTGGAGGTCAGGGCTTACGCTCGGGATAACCTTGATCATCAGTACAGTAGTTCTAAGTTCATCGTATTTCACGATATGTACCTCCTTTAAAATTTAAGGTAGATAAAATTTGCTTTATTAAGCAATTTTTCAAGCAATTATTGATTTATAAAATATATCAGAGCTTGAGGTCAACGCCGGAGCATTTCTCTTTGAGCATGATGTCAACGATATCAGCGATATGTGCACCAGCTTCAGCAGCAGGAGTACCAGCGTTGTGAATGTTGGAAATAACGGTACGTCTGGATTCAGGCATACCAATGGTTGCTTTGTAAACGATGTACGCAGACATGGAGTTAGCGGTTGCAAGACCGGGTCTCTCACCTACGAGGCATACGCATACGTCGCAGCCGGTAATCTCGGAAACTTCATCTTCAGTAGCAACACGGCCATATCTTACAAAGAAAGGCTCGCCTGCTTCGATTCCGTGAGCTTTGAGACCGTTCATGATTGCAGGGATGACGATATCATAGTTTGCTTCGATTGCGGTGCCGGAAAGACCGTCGGTTGCATAAACAACAACCTGCGGCTTCTTGCTGTAGAATTTAGCAAGCTCTTTAGCAGATTCTTCGGAAAGTCTTCTGCCAAGGTCAGGTCTGGTAAGGTAAGTATCCTTAGTGTCGCAACGAGTTACAAACTCTTTGATTCCGCGCTCTTCAAGGAATTCCTTCGGGAACTCGTTGAAAACAGCGTCCTGTGCTGCAGCGTGGTCAGCACGGAAACGGAGCATGGTGTTGGTCATCTCGCGAGGGCCGCAGTGCCAAACGCCAAGACGTGCAGGAGTAGTGAGTTTGAGTCTTCTGTACTCTGCTTCATCCTTTGCATTAGGAACCTGATACCACTCATTAAGGCTGTAAGCGGTAAGATCCTCAAGATCATCATCGCTGACGTTTTCGACGTTGGCGTTGCAGCAAGCCTTAGGAGCTTTAGCAGCGGGAGCGTCTTTCATCATCTCACCGACGACCTGAGCAATAATCTCTTTAAGTTTATCATCAGATACCATTATTTGTATATCCTCCCGTCAAATAAATTAAGCACTTTACTAACTGATTAGATTAGAAAAGTACGGAAGCGTCACCGGCGTTCGGGCCAAGGGTAAGACCGTCTTCCTCGAGGAAGCCCATCTTCTGTGCCCATTTTTCGAACTCGGCAAGAGGCTTTTTACCAAGAGCCTGACGAGTAGCATGGTTGTCATGATAACCAGTGGACTGATACATGAGCATGCAGTCATCTGCGCAAGGTACGCCCATGAAGAAGTTGCAGCCTTCGGCGGCAAGAAGAATCTGAAGGTTCTCGTTGTCGTTCTGGTCCATCTTCATATGGTTGGTGTAGCAGGCGTCGCAGCCCATGGAGATGTCGGACAGTTTGCCCATAAACATATCTTCCATACCGGCGCGGGTAACCTGTTTCTGGTCATAGAGGTATTCCGGTCCGATGAAGCCAACAACGGAGTCGACAAGGAACGGATGCCATCTCTTACCAAAGCCATAGCAGCGAGCTTCAAGAGTCAGCTGGTCAGCACCCCAGTTACCGTCGGAAGAAAGCTCGGAGCCTTCACCGGTCTCAAAGTACATAACATCGCGGCCATGAGCTACGCCATGTTTGTGCATGAGGTCTTCAGCTTCATCAAGCATGCTGATGGTTACACCAAAAGCCTCGTTAGCAATCTGAGAACCAGCGATGGACTGGAACATAAGAGCTTCACGAGCGCCGTTCTTGATGCATTCCATAGCAGTAGTTACGTGGCAGAGGCAGCAGGACTGAGTCGGGATTTCCCATCTTTCAACGAAATCCTGATAGCTGTTCATAGTTCTTTCAACAGCGCCGAGGGTATCGTCAACAGGGTTCATACCGAACAGAGCGTCACCGGTGCAGTAAGAGAAGCCTTCGCAGTAAGAAACCTTCATACCTTCGACATCGTCGGTAGGATGGTTCGGCTGAAGACGGAAGGAAAGTCTGTCAGGTGCACCGCAGGTGGTGTTGCAGGTTCTGTAAATCGGAAGTTTTCTTGCGCCGATCATAAGGTCAAGAGAGGACATAAGCTTGGTAACGGAAGCAATGCACTCAGAGTTAAGACCAGCGGAAACTCTTCTGATCTGATCACCGGTTACATGGTCATCAAGGATGAATTCACGAAGCTGAGCCATGGTCCAGTTCTTGATTTCATCATAGATGCTGAAGTTGATGTTGTCCTGGATAAGACGGGTAACATCATCTTCTTCATAAGGACATACGGGGTTCTCGTAGATATCCTTAACGGTAAGCTTTGCAAGGCATTCTTTTGCAGCGATACGCTCCTGCATAGTTTCGGCAGCGATTCCAGCGAGCTGGTCACCGGATTTAAGTTCTGCCGCTTTGTTCATGACGTCTTTAACGTCTTTGAACTCGTAGACTTGTCCAAATAGTTTTGCTTTCAGAATCAAAAATTCTCACTCCTTTGTAAAATTTGGATGCCTAAAATTTGGGGACAAAAATGTTTTGCCGGTTTCCTCCTTTCCCAAACCTTATTAATATAAATAAATTTATTTATCTAACAACTTAAAACATTATATAAATAAATTTTATTTAATTCATAAATCAATTAAATACAAGGGTCTTTACAACAACAGGAAGGACTCTTCCGTGCATAAGCGGTTCGCCGATATCGATATAGTCGCCCTGACCCGCTTTTACGGAGTCAATGCAGATGATATCTTTGCTTCTGTTGAGCTTAACCATCATATTCTGTCCAAGGCTCTTGCCCATATCTTCTTCAATGATGACAATAAGAGGATGTTTGGACTCAATAATAGGCTTCATACCTGCAATAATAATGTCGGCATAACGCTCGATTTCCTTGAACAGCGGGCACTTAACGCCTTTAAGAGAAAGTGCAACAAGCTCCTGACCTTCGTCGGGGTCGTTATACCAATCCAGCATCGGAGCAAGTCTTTTCGCAAATTCTTCCGGAGAAAGCTGTTCTTCCTCTTCGGCAGGCTTGATAACCGGAATTGTCTTCATCGGGAAGTCGTTGGTGTCGGAAAACGCTATTGTGGAGCCGGAAATTTCCATAGTCTGGGTGCCCGCTCCGATAACAGTTGCACGAATGGTTTCCGCCGGTTCAACTATCCGGTCTTTGAAGGGTTCAAACACTTCGTTGATTGCTCTTGCAAGCACTATGCCGATATCGCTGTACGGAAAATCTCCTGCACCCTCATAAGGATGATAAATAAGGTTGCCTACGCCGCCGGAGAAAGTTACATACTGAATATCTTCGATGTTTCTAAGAGGATGGTCGGTGGTCATTATCGCAAGATCATCCTCGTCAAACTTTTTGAATCCGAGAGTGGTTGCAAGAACCTGTGCCATGAGCACGCAGGCCTTATAAATCTCTTTGTACTCAAGCTTTTGACCGACTTTAATGTTGATATTGTGTTTCGCGCACAGCTTTCCGAGGTGGTCGGATATGTAAAGAACCTTTCCGTCTTTATCAAGCTTGATAAGGCGTCCGCCTATATCAAAGCACCCGGTATCAACAGGTCTGTTCTCTTTGAAAACAGCAATATTGGAAGTACCGCCGCCGATATCGACGTTGGCCATAACAACATGGCGCTTAAGAGACATGGAGCTGGTGCCTGCGCCGCGGCCGGCAATAACGCCTTCAAGGTCGTTGCCCGCGGTGGCAACAACGAAGTCGCCGGCCATACCGGACATGAAATGAAGAACGCTGCGGGCGTTTTCTTTTCTTGCGGTTTCGCCGGTAATGATAACCGCACCGGTATCAATATCCTCCGGTTTGAAGCCGGATTTTTTGTATTCGTCAACAATTATGTCGTGAACCGCTTTTTCATCAATGGTTCTTTCATCGCAAAGAGGAGTTATGTATATGGAGCTTTCATAAACAATCTCTTTGTTTGTAATTTCTATGCGGGGCACCATATATTCGCCGGAAGTGTTTTCAATGGTGAATCTGCTGAATATCACCTGGGTAGTGGAAGTACCGATATCAATACCTACGCTCAATATCTTTTCTTTCATGTGCACTGTCTCCCTATGTTTATTTTCACTCGCCTTAAATATGCTTAATTGTAACTCAATAATCGGTCAGGTCAATGTTCTGAATAAGCTCAACAAGCTCCTCTATTCCCTGTCCTGTATATGCGCTTGTTTCAACTATCTTTCTCGCTCCTGAAAGCTTTAGAAAGTTGCGCGCAACCTCAATTTCTTCTTCTGTTTTACCGTCAATTTTGGTCACTACGCCGATTGTCGGTTTTGCAAAAGTCATGTTAAATGCAACGGGCAGCCTGCCCATTGTATTGCCCGCGTCGTGTGCAAGGACGATTATGTCGGCATCGCACGCGGCGGTTATGCAGGCCCGCCAAAGTCCGCTTTGGTCTATGTACTCCCCGGGAGTGTCTATCGCATCGTCATAGTGAATTATTTCCTGGGTTTTGTGATAACGCAGTTCCTCTTTATGTATTGCCTGAAGAAGCGTCGTCTTTCCGCATTCGGAACGGCCCATAAGTATAATCTTCCGGGTTTTTTTGTTGTCTGCCTCCGGCATCATCAAGTCCTCGTGATGTTTACTGTAGTGTAATTCATATCATTGAACCGGTCAATAACTGCTGCAAGTGCAGAATCAACTGCACCGATTTCGCCGACGAATACCACCGCACCGGAAAATCTGTCCACAAAGCCGAGTTTGACTCTTGCAGCTTTGGTGCAAATATCTGCTGCGATTATTGCACTTTCGGCCGGCGTTATGGTAATGATTCCGATTGCTTCCGTGAATTCGTCCGTAAGACCGAGCTTTTTATAGATCATTCTGTCCGGTTTGGATATTCTATGCGCCAGAGTGAGCTGCTTGCCAGGAACGTACTCTTGTATCGATCTTGGCGGTAAAGTCATTTCATTAGCTAACGCCATATTTTTTCCTCCCGTATATCATTTGGAAATTTGCGCGCACTTCGCCCAAACTCCATTTCTACACAGGTACTATTATATATTACCTGAACAAATTTGTAAAGTGCATTAAGTGAAAAATAATTATTATCCTGCAAATATTTTTTTGTTTTAGATATTGACATTTTATCACGCTAAAGTGAAATTATCATTCTTTGAGCACGGTCAAGCTTATGTTTGAGCACCGAATAAAATTTGTAAACTTTTTGTGAATTTTTTGAGCACCGCACAAATTTCTGCAAATATTTATTCAAAAAAAGAGCCTTGCGGCCCTTTTTTTCTGTTATGTGAGCACCGATGCGCGAGCATCAATAAATACGTCCATTATTATCATATATATTTAGCTGATTTCTTTCGGCGCTTATGTATTTTTTGATTTTACGGTTCCCAATGCCGCAGTATTCGCATTATTGTCGTTTTCTCATCAGATATTTATGACGCAGCAAATCCTATAATAAAGCAAAGTCGTATTTCTCTGTTCCGAAAACAAAAAATGATTGCTGTACTTCATTTTTACGGCAGAGATGCCTGTTTGTATCGGCTGAAAGCAAAAGCGGTGCTCGTTTTGATTTCAATTTTTATATTTAAAATCAGCTTTTTGTTTT
Organism: Oscillospiraceae bacterium; assembly: GCA_004556975.1. Taxonomy (GTDB): domain Bacteria; phylum Bacillota; class Clostridia; order Oscillospirales; family Ruminococcaceae; genus UMGS1668. The sequence continues at coordinate 28,784 of SFFD01000004.1, forward strand.
GCAGGTTTTCCTGCAGAGCTTAAAACGCAAACTCAACGTTTTTTATGTGCTCAATGCAATAATTAAAGTATTTCTGATAAAGCTCTTCGCCCGTTTTTTCAGCTTTTTCGTCCTCCGGCCGGCGAACGACGCCTGCAAAAACCTTTCCTATTCCGATATATCTTCCGTCGCCGCTGCGCTTGCAGAGAAGATACATTGAAAACGCCCCGGAACGCGAAATGGATTCATAAAGACCGATGTTGCGGCGACGAATTTCATCAAAGAACTCGTTCTGCGCAGAGCGCGCAATGAAATGGTTCGGCATAAATGTATCAAGCACGCGATCTGTTGTAAAAGCAAAAAGAATGCTGCGGTTTCTTGCTTCGAAATCAGAAGCGCTGTTCTTTTCAAAAGCAAAGCCGCCTTCGCTTAAAAGCGCATCTGCAAAAGCTTTTCCTATGTCATGGGCTTTTTCAAGATTTCCGTTATCTCTCTCGTGGGCATAAAGGCGTGCTTCGGCATCGCTTTCGTCCACTTTTATCTTTGCCGTTCCCACAATTTTCATATCGCTGTCATCTGTACCGTACACGTTTCCGCCTCCCTTATTTCTAAAAAGCAAAACGGGACACGGCGTTCGCCAAACCGGCAAATCCCGCATCCCGAAAATTATTTATTAAGCTCGTTTCTTACCTCTATAAGTGCTTCAAGCGCTTCTTCGGGCATTGTGCAAGTTCCGAGGGGATGCGGAACACTGCTGTAAAAACCGTGATAGTCGCTTCCGCCGGTGGGAACAAGCCAGTATTGCTTTATTATTTTTTCAATTTCTTCCCTGTCGCTGTCGCTGTTGCGCGGATGAGAAAGCTCTATTGCCTGGATTTTTCCGTCCCTTGCAAGCTCCCATGCGAGGTCAAGGGAATCATAATGACCCGGGTGCGCAAGGCAGGCAACGCCGCCCGCGTTTTTAATTATATCAGCCACGTCGCGCGTATCCGGATATTCCATAACATAAGGAATATCTCTAAATATTGTATATAGGTCGGAAAACACGGCATATGTATATCCGCGGTCCATAAGTGCGCGTATGATATGCTGACGGTATATGCAGGTAGAGCCCGCTGCAGCCTTTACAACGTCATCATAAGTTATTGGGTAGCGCTTTGCGACCTCTTCAACAACCGGAATAATGGCGCTGTTGCGTTCTTTAAGGGTTGCTGCAGTCAGCTTTTCAAGTTTTTCAAACTTGCGCGGCATATAGCAAAGTATATGCGCAAGACGCCCTCTTTCATGATCAAGGGTTGTTATTTCAAGACCGGGAATCACACGCAGCCCCTTGCGTTTTCCGAGGTTGACCGCGCGTTCTACGCCGGCCATTGTGTCATGGTCGGTAAGGGAAATGAATTCAAGGCCCGCCTGTATGGCATATTCCACAACCTGATCCACCGGAGTTGAACCGTCGGACATAGTGCTGTGGCAATGAAGATCGCCTGCCATTTTTCAATACCCCCTTTGTACCCATGATTATATGGTAATTATACACCCCCCGGCCTTAATATTCAAGTGCGGCATAAGAAAAAAATTTTTTCTGCCAAAGAAAAATTTTTTTGAATTGTGTTGACAAAATGTAAAACCGTTGCTATAATATCAAGCGGACTTAAAAGATGCGGGTTTAGCTCATCTGGCAGAGCGCGACCTTGCCAAGGTCGAGGTAGCGAGTTCAAGCCTCGTAACCCGCTCCAAATAAAAGCACTTCGGTTTTACTGAAGTGCTTTTTTCTTTATCTATTCAAAACAGCAAAAACGGTCGAGAGTTTTATTTTGCCGAAGTGCTAAAATATTCCTTGCGTGAAAGGAGTGAAAGCGTGAAGGAACAGATTTTGGCAGTACAGCGTATGCAGGATTATATTGAAGCGAACCTTGATTCGGATATAACGCTCTCTAATCTTGCAAAGGCTTCTCTTTTTTCTCCGTGGTATTCCTACCGCATTTTTAAGGAGTACACCTCCCTCACCCCTGCGGATTATGTTACACAAAAGCGATAAACTAATATCATTTATAGACACCTCCCTCACCCCTGCGGATTATGTGCGGCGGCTGCGGCTTTCACGTTCCGCAATCCGGCTTAAAAACAGCGGCTGCCGCATTATCGACGCTGCTTTTGAACTTGGATTCGGCAGCGTTGACGGCTACATACGGGCATTTTCCCGGGAATTCGGCACAACGCCGGGCGAATACGCCAAAAATCTCGTTCCCATCACGCTTTTCGTTCCCTACGGCGCAAAATTCAGAGCACTGAGAAAGGATTCGACAAATATGAGCAGCATTAAAAGCGTATTTATTCAGGTTATCCGTAAACCGGCAAGAAAAGTTATTATAAAGCGCGGCGTAAGCGCCGACGAATATTTTTCCTATTGCGAGGAAGTGGGATGCGATGTCTGGGGCACCCTGCTCAGCATGGATTCTCTTTGCGGAGAGCCGGTTTGCCTTTGGCTTCCGGCGCAGTACAGAAAACCGGGGACTTCCGAATATGTTCAGGGCGTGGAAGCTGCCGAGGATTACAGCGGAAACGTTCCGGAGGGATTTGACATAATCAGTCTGCCTGCCGCGGAATACCTTATGTTCCAAGGCGAACCTTTTGCAGAGGAGGATTACTGTGAGGCGATAGGCGCCGTGCAGAAGGCGGCAGACCGCTATCAACCTTCAGTCATCGGCTATGAATGGGACAAAGACAATCCCAAAATTCAGCTTGAGCCCCGCGGCGCACGCGGATATATCGAGCTTTGGCCCGTGAAAAGAATCGAGAAGTAATATTGCGCTCTGTGCTCCGCTCTGCGGAGCATTTTTCATATGCGCAAAATATTTTGCCGAAACATAGTGCAAATTTCGCTTCATTTTGGTATAATAAGTTTTACACAAATTTATTGGCAAGGGAGAGTATGCAGTATGGCTTATCGTCCTTTGATAAAATGCGGCGGAAATGCCTTTTTTGTTCCGTCGGAAGCCGCCGAAGACCTTAAGCTTTGCACCGCGGCACAGCTTAGAGTTCTTTTGCTTGCGCTAAGCGGAAAATGTAAAACTCCTGAATCGGTTTCGCAGGAACTTGGCATTTCCTGTGAAGATGCAAAAGACCTTTTTGATTATTGGGTTACCCGCGGAATATTTGAAAACGATTCCGTTCAGAATGACTTGTCGGCGGTAAAAAAAGCTTCTGTTTTGACACAGGCTCCGCAGGAACGCCTTTCCATGCAGGACGTTCAGCGGCTTCAAAACGATGACGAAGGCGTTGCCTTCGTTTTAAAGGAAGCGGAACGCATTCTCGGCGGAACTTTCACTTCATATGATACCGCCACTTTGGCATGGCTGGTTTCCGGCGCGGGGCTTTCGCCGGAGGTACTTGTTACCGTAATAGAATATTGCAACTCCATTGGGCACGGAAAAATGCGCTATATTCAAAAGGTCGCCCTTGAATGGCTTGACGCCGGAATAACCTCCGTTGAAATGGCGGAGGAACGCATACGGGCGCTTACCGAAAAGACAAGCTGGGAAGGCAAGATAAAATCAGCGCTTGAAATTCACGACAGAAATCTTGTTCCAAAAGAAAAAGAATATTGTGAAAGCTGGCGCATGCTTGGGCTTTCGCCGGAGCTTGTGCGCGCGGCATACGAACGCTGTATAGAGCAAACGGGCAAACGCTCCTTTGCCTACATAAACAAAGTGCTTATAAATTGGAAAAAATCCGGAATTACAAATCCTGATGAGGTCGCAGCAGAGAGCTGCAAAGCGAAAACTGCGGATAATCCTTCTTTTGATATTGATGATGTTGAACGCAAAATGCTGCTTGAGGTTCCCTCTTTTTAAGCGCGTTTTTGAACTATGCATATCGCACATTATTAAATTGTATTATTTAGATTATTTTTAAGGGAGGAATTTTTGTGCCGTATTCCCCTGAAATATATCAATCCGCCGCACTTTTGCTTGAAAAGCGCCGGGACGAAGCGGAACGCAGCGCCGAAAAGCGGCGTTCTGAAGTTTATTCTGCCGTTCCCGAAATAAGCGAAGCTGACGCCGAACTTTCAAAAGAGCTTTCCGGCCTTTCTTCCGCAATGCTGCGCAAAGGCGCCGACACCGTTTCCGTAACGAATGAAATCCGCCTTTGCTGTGAGCGTATGAAAGCGCGCCGCGCCGAACTGCTTATAAAGAGCGGTTATCCCGCCGACTATCTTGAGCCCGCTTACACATGCCTTAAATGCAGCGACACCGGCCGCGTCGGCGGAGTGCTTTGCGAATGTTATAAAGAAATTTGCCGCGGTCTTGCCATGGAAGAGCTTAACAAAAGCTCCGGCGCATCTTTGTGTTCTTTCGATAATTTTTCTTTGGAATACTATGAGGACAACGGTGCTCAAGGCGCCGCAAATCCGCGGGTTATGATGACCGGAATCTATAATTCCTGCCGCAACTATGCCGAAAATTTCGGCAAAGATTCGCCAAGCATACTTATGATGGGCAAAACGGGTCTTGGAAAAACGCATCTTTCCCTTTCAGTTGCAAAAACTGTTGTTGAGCACGGTTTCGGAGTAATTTATGTTCCAGCACAGCGTCTGTGCTCAAATCTTGAGCTTGAGCATTTTTCAAAAAACAGCAGCGATGAGTTTTATAACAAATATTCCGAATGTGATTTGCTCATTATAGACGACCTCGGCGCGGAATTTCCGACACAGTTTACTGCCGCTGCAATCGGCAATCTTATTAACGAGCGGCTTTGCCGCAGCCTTTCCACAATAATCAGCACAAATCTCGGCGCAAACGAACTAAAGACAAAATATTCCGAAAGAACCGCAAGCCGCCTTTTAGGCGAATATAAAGCGATTATGTTCATAGGAAAAGATATTAGGTTTGCAAAAAACAATTAAAGGAGATAGAGATATTATGAAAGTACGTCCTGCAAAAAAATCCGATCTTTCTGACATAGTAAGCTGCGCAGAGCGCATAAAAAGCGAATATTTTCTTCGGCATGACATTCCTCAGTGGAACAACGGCTATCCTTCAAAAGAAGATTTTTCTGCGGATATTGAAGCCGGCCGCCTTTTTGTTATGTATCTAGGCGAAGCGCTTATAGGTTTTATCAGCGTCGGTATTGAGCACGAGCCGACCTATGACTCCGTGGAAGGCGGCGCATGGAAAAGCCCGGAATCTTACGCCGTTGTTCACCGTTTCGGAATAAATCCCGACTGGCACGGAATGGGTATGGGCACTTCCCTTTTCGGCATTGTTCCCCGTATATGCGAAGCAAACGATATACACGCAATCCGTGCGGATACCCATGAAAAGAACGCCGCCATGATAAGCTTTCTTGAAAAGAACGGCTTTGAAAGGGTCGGAATAATTCATCTTGCAAGCGGTGAGCCCAGGGTTGCTTTTGAAAAAATTCTGTAAAGGCGCGCTCTGTTTTTACGCAGAAGTTCTTCACTGTGTTGACTATTTATAAAAACAGGCGTATAATTATCCATGTCTTAAAATCGGTTTTTGCGGCATTGCTGCAATGTTCCGAAAAATCTCATTTCTAAAGAAAGGAATGGGTCTTTATGAGCGAAAATCAAAACAGCCATGAACAGATAAGAATTGTGCAGGAAACCGTTGCCGGCAAAGAGATTACTTTTGCCCATATAATCGGAGGTCCTGCCCCCATAATATATCAAAAGCTCGGTCTTAATCCTTCAATAGACTACGGTTCCACCGCCATAGGCATTATGAACCTTACTCCGCCGGAATCTGCGGTTATCGCTTCGGATATTGCGGTAAAAAGCGGTAATGTTTATCTCGGCTTTGGCGACCGTTTTACCGGAACCATGATAATAACGGGTGACATTGCAGATGTTACCGCCGCCATTACCCAGGTTGTCGACTATTTTCGCGACGTAATGGGCTATGTCGTCTGCAAAATAACCAAAAAGTAAGGTGCCGCCGTTATGGAAGAGCGCATGACGAGGGAACAGTTCCTCGAAAAAATATTTAACCGGAAATATGATGAGCTTAAAGGCAAAAAGCTTCGTCTTGTGCGACTTAATGTTCCGGCAAGAGAGATAAATTTTGCGCACGTCATCGGCGTTGCCCGACCGGAAATATACCGAAATCTTAGTTTACATATCGGTACCCACGCCGGAGAAGACCACACCGGCGAATCCATCGGCCTTCTTCACGTTGTTCCCAACGAAGCAACCATTGTTGCCGCCGACGTTGCCATGAAAAGCGGCAATGTCACCATAGGATTTCTTGACCGCTTCCGCGGCTCCGTAATTATTCTCGGCGACCTTCCCGACGTGCGAAGCGCCATGGAGGGCGTTTTGGATTTCTTTAAATATCAACTTAATTTTACGGTGTGTGAACTTACCGAACAATAAAAGAGATTATAGATAATTATGAAAAAACTGTTTCTTATGGGCCGAAGCGAAGCGGGCAAAACCTCTCTTACCCAGGCAATGAACGGCGAAGACCTGCATTATCACAAGACCCAATATACAAATACCGGCGCGTACATAATTGACTCTCCCGGAGAATATGCCGAAACAAAGCACTGCGGACTGGGTCTTGCGTGCTTTTCCTTTGAAGCCGACGTTCTTGCCCTGCTTATTGCTGCGGACGAGCCTTTCAGCGTTTTTGAAGCCGACTGCCAATGCTATACCAACCGGCCGCTTATCGGTATAATTACAAGAATTCATTCGCCCTATGCCAACATTCCAATGGTTAGGAACTGGATGCAAATTTCAGGATGCGAACGCATTTTTGAAGTTGACAGCGCCACAAAAGAGGGCATTGACGAGCTTAAAGCCTATCTTAACGACGACCCGGTCAAGCGCACCTGGCAGGAAGCCCGTGCCTTGCAGGATCGCGGTCTTAATGAATGGGACGACCCTGAAAAATACGGCATTACTCTTTAATTCAACACAATTCATACAATATATTACAAAAATAGCGCTTGAAAAAGCGCTATTTTTGCATATTTGCCGCCTTTTTATCTGTAATTTGACAATATTTTTCCCTTTTTATATAATGTCATCAAGCAAAGACAAGTGCTCTTTGCTAATGAAACCCCAAAAAAGGAGGCACTATGGATATTTTTGAAAAATGCTATGCGCCGTCTTTAGCGGGCCGCTTAAAGGAGGAGGGCGTTTATCCCTATTTTCACGCTCTTCAGTCCCGGCAGGATACCGAGGTTATTATGGAAAACAAACGCAGAATTATGCTTGGTTCCAACAACTACCTCGGTCTTACCATCCACCCGGAGGTAATCGAAGCCGGCATTGCGGCACTTGAAAAGTACGGCACGGGGTGTTCGGGTTCCCGTTTTCTTAACGGAACATTGGAGCTTCATCTCGAACTGGAGGAATCGCTGGCAAAATTCCTCCGAAAAGAAAGCGTTGTGACATTCGGTACAGGCTTTCAGTCAAACGTGGGGATAATTTCCGCCTTGGTGGATCGCCACGACTATGTTATCTGCGACAGGGAAAATCACGCCAGTATCTATGCCGGCTGCCAGATGAGCCACGGAAAAATGCTCAGATACAGCCACAGCAACATGGCAGAGCTTGAACGCGCTTTGCAAAAGGTACCGGAAAACAGCGGTGCGCTTATTGTAACCGACGGTGTTTTTTCCATGGGCGGCGACATAGCCAAACTTCCGGAAATTTGTTCCCTTGCAAGGAAGTACGGCGCAAGAGTAATGGTTGACGATGCCCACGGCCTTGGCGTTCTCGGCGAAGGAGGAAGAGGCACCGCAAGCCATTTTGGGCTGGAGGATCAGGTGGACATATATATGGGCACCTTTTCCAAATCTCTTGCTTCTTTGGGCGGATATATGGCATCTTCAAAAGAAGTTGCGGAATACGTCCGCCATGCTTCGCGCCCGTTTATATTCTCTGCTTCTCTTCCTCCGGCAAACTGTGCGACTGCTCTTGCGGCTCTTCGCATACTGGAAGCTCATCCCGAACTGCCGGAGCGGCTTCGCAGTCTTAGCCTTTATGCCAGGGAAGGCATGACAAAGCGCGGTCTTAAAATCCGCGAAAGCGCGCTTTGCGCGCCCACGCCCATAATTCCGCTTTATACATACGAAACCTATCGCACACTTCGCGTTGCGGCGGAAATTTACGACCGCGGAGTATATGTCAATCCTACCCTGCCCCCTGCCACGCCGGAGGGCGAAGCTCTTCTTCGCACAAGCTATATGGCAACCCATACAGAGGCTTTGCTTGATGAAGCTATGGACATAATTGCGGACGTTATGGTGAATTGCGATGAATAAAACAGCAATAGTAACGGGCGGCACTTCCGGAATAGGAAAAGCCGCTGCCCTTGCGCTTAAGAATGACGGATGGACAGTCTATGAGTTAAGCCGCCGCCTGACCGGTACTGAGGGAATAAACCATATTACTGCGGACATAACCGATGAAAGCGGCGTTGCCGCGGCAGTTGAACAGGTTGTCAGTGCCGAAGGGCGCATTGACCTTGTGGTAAACAATGCCGGCTTCGGCATATCCGGAGCGGCGGAGTTCACCGATACCGAGGAGGCGAAGCGCCTGTTCGACACGGACTTTTTCGGTATGGTGCGCCTTAATAAGCTCGTTATCCCTATTATGCGGGAACAGGGCGGCGGAAAAATCATAAACATAAGCAGCGTTGCCGCACCTATACCCATTCCCTTTCAAACCTATTACAGCGCCGCAAAGGCCGCCGTAAATTCCTACACAATGGCGCTGGCAAACGAGGTTCGGCCATTTAAAATCGGCGTATGCGCCGTTCAGCCGGGAGATATAAAAACCGGCTTTACCTCTGCAAGGCAGAAAAACACGCTTGGCGACGATGTTTACGGCGGACGCATTGCCCGCTCCGTCTGCCGGATGGAACGCGACGAGCAAAACGGAATTTCTCCGGAGGTTATCGGCAGCCTTACGGCAAAAATTGCGCGCAAAAAACGCGTAAAGCCTCTTTATACCGCCGGGATTTCATACAAGTTCTTTATTTTTCTTGTACACATTCTTCCGGCAAACATACTCAACCGGCTTGTTGGGTTTATTTACGCAAAATAAAAATAAGCCCTGCGGGTTACCCGCAGGGCTTATTTTTTTATACTGTCGGCATAATGAAAAACGGCGAGGTTACAATCCAGGCGGCAAGGGCAAAGCTTGCTGCAAAAGAAACAGCGATGATAATAATTGGAAGCACCATGCTGGTTCCGCCCTGTCTGTGCAGGGTATTTATATACTCTGCTTCGTTTATCATTCCTTCGCTGTCGGTAAGCTTAGCTTTTATTCCCTTAACCGATGAAACTACTTTCTGATAATAAAATCTGTTGGTAAAAAGGAACAGCGCCATGCGCATTGCCCAGATGAGCACGCTTGCTACAATGGCATATATTGCAAGGGTATCCTGATGCGGAACTTCCCATATTACCTGAGAAAGCAGACCCATTTCCACATAATATTCCTGAACTGCCTGAATGTTTATCAGCATATCCGGCACGCTTAAAATAAGCGTTGCTGCAAGTATTGCCGCGCCGGCGGCATACATTTTTCTATAAAAGAGATAGAAATAAGAAAAAATAAACGCTGAAAAATTTGTATCAAACTTCCTTCCCTTTATAAACATCGCAAAGCGAACAAGAAAATATTCTATTCCGGTTTTTACATAAAGCGCTGCTTCCTTGGGGGTTACTCCGTCAAAATTTTCGTTGGCAAAAAGATTTTCAAACGCCTTTTGTCTTTCCTGCGCAAAAGATTCCGCTGAAGGGCGCTCTTCCGTCTTTACAAGAGGCGCGCCGCAGTTCACACAGTATCTTCCGCCGGCGGGATTTTTCGTTCCGCAATAAGGGCAAATCGCCGCTTCTGTTCCGGCGGGCACGCTCTGCGGCTCCGCCGCACCCGACATGTTTCCTGTGGAAAAGCTTTCACTCCACTCAAAGCTTCCGTGCTTTTCTTCGTTGGCACAATGACCAAGCTGTTTATAACATTCCCTGTGGTGCGGTGTTCCGCAATCCGGACAGACGACAATATCGTCGCCCCGGCAGAATTCCTTTCCGCAAACAGGACATTTTTCGCTTATATAGTTTTGCATAAATACATCCTTTCGACCGAAAAATATAATTTCCCTTTTATATTATAATAACTTGGTAATTCAAAAGCAAACTTTTTTGAAAAATTTAATAATATCTTTGACATTCTGTCACAAACCATCTATAATAGTATTCCGTAAAATGCAGTAGTTTTGCCTGTTTTTATTTCGGAGGGCGATTATGACTATTTAATAACCAAATTATATTGTAAAACGCTATATTGATTCGGAGGATTTGTAATGCTTGAATTAGAAGAACTGCGCCTGCGCCTTCTTGGAATGAAGCCGCAGATAGACGACCTTGCAGACGCCCTCGGTCTTGAACAGTGCCGTGCGGAGGTAAGACGCCTTGAAGCACAGCAGGCTGACCCCGACTTTTGGAATGATGTAGAAACCTCTTCCAAAGTTCAGAAGAAAATGAGCCAGCTTAATAATAAAATTGCTTCTCATAAAGATCTTGAAAACCGCTATGACGACGCCATGACGCTTATTGAAATGGCTTCCGAAGAGGATGACCGCGACCTTTACGAAGAAGCCCTTGCCGAAGTTGATAAGCTTGCCGAGGACGTCGACCGCATTAAACTTACCACCCTGCTTACCGGCGAATATGATGACAGCAACGCCATTCTTACTTTTCATGCCGGAGCCGGCGGCACCGAGGCGCAGGATTGGTGCCAAATGCTTTACCGCATGTACACTGCCTGGGCAACCCGCCACAATTACAAATACACCCTTGTTGACTGGCTTGACGGCGAAGACGCCGGACTTAAATCCGCAACAATTATTGTAGAGGGTGAAAACGCCTACGGCTTTCTTAAATCTGAAAACGGCGTCCATCGCCTTGTTCGTATCTCTCCTTTCGACGCTTCGGGGCGCCGTCACACCTCTTTTGCTTCTCTTGAAGTAATGCCGGAAATTGAGGACGACAAATCCATTGAAATCCGTGAGGAAGACATTAAAATGGACGTTTACCGTGCCTCCGGCGCAGGCGGTCAGAAGGTTAACAAGACCTCCTCTGCCGTTCGTCTTACCCATATTCCCACCGGCATTGTTGTCTGCTCTCAGATCGAGCGTTCCCAGCACCAGAACCGTGAGGTTTGTATGAATATGCTCCGTTCCAAGCTTGTTGAAATCAAAGAGCGCGAGCACCTTGAAAAAATCGAGGATATCAAGGGTGTTCAGAAAGAAATTGCATGGGGCAGTCAGATTCGCTCCTATGTTTTCATGCCCTACACCCTTGTTAAGGATCACCGCACCGGCTTTGAAACCGGAAATATCCAGGCTGTTATGGACGGCGACATTGACGGCTTCATCAATGCCTACCTCAAACAGCTCAGCCGCGGCCACTTTGAAGGCGGCGACGACGCAGAATAATTAAATTATGCTATAAAGGCAGCCCCGTGCTCGGTTGAGCACGGGGCTGCCTTTTATGCTGTGACTATTCAGCAGTTTTATTTTTCGCGTATGATGCTAACAAAGTAGTCAACGCTTTGAACAGTTTCTTCCGGATGCAGCGGCGTCACATCGTTTTCGATGATTTCAAAGCCGAGTATTGGCGTTGACGCTATTCCGCTTGTGCCAACGGTCGCTATAACATCGCCCTGCTCCACCCTGTCGCCAGTATCAACAAGAATCTCTTTGAGGTGGCAGTAAACCGCAGCCGTGCCGTCGTCGTGCTCTATGATAATTATATTCCCGTAGCCCGAAGAGGTAAGACCAACATTCTTTACCGTGCCGCTCTTTGTAGAAAAGACATCCTCACCCTTAGTCCCGTCTATATAAACAAACCCTTCGGACGTCCATAAAACGCTGTTCGCATACTTGGTCGGGCGAGCATAATCGGAAGTGAAAATGTCGTAGAAATCCCACTTGCGGTCGTAGGTGCGGTAGGCGGTTCTTTCGGCGGCGCTTTCTTCCGCTTCGGAAGAAGCTGCTGTGGCGTCAATTTTTATCACGCCGGAATCATCGTCCGCGGCGCTTTTCGGCGGCTTTTCCGCAGGAATTTCCGGCTGCCGTGCGCCGCTGTCCCCTGCAGGAACTTCAACTTTAATAACGGCGGTTTGCTCACCCGCGGCAGCTTGCGGAGCCTCCTCCGCATACGCCGCAGTGCCGCAGGCGGTCATGGCAAGCAGCGCCGCCGCGACCAGCACAGCCTCTGCAAGCATGCTTGTTTTTCGCTTTTTCATGTTCAAAATATCATTCACCCTTTCTTCAAGGGGCGCGGCGGCGAAACTTTGTGCGGCGGCGCTTTGCATCTGCCTTTCGGCAAAATCCAAAAGCGTCAGCGCATAGCGCGGAGCATTTTCCGCGCCCAAAAGCCGCAGCGCCCGTTCGTCACAAAATCGTTCCAAATCTCTGTCAAGGTACCTGAACGCTATCCACACAAACGGATTAAACCACCCGGCGCACACCGCCGCAAGTCCCACCAATCTGACTGCGGCGTCGCGGTAGCGGATATGCACATATTCGTGCGCCAAAATAAAGCGAAGCTGCTCTTTTTTGCAATCCGGCGGAAGCACGATTTTCGGCTTGATAATGCCTATGCTGAACGGCGAGCATGCCGTGCTGCCCGTGAGCAGCGCTATTCTGCCGGATTTATCAAAGCTTTGAAGAATTGCGTTTGCGGCGTCGCTTTTTTCGTGCTCAAAGCTGTTGCAGCATCGCAGCATATTGGCATGACCTATGCCAAAGTATGCAGCAAGCAGCACCGCTCCGCCTATGTGAAGCGCCGAAAGCACCTGCCAAAAGTCCGTTTTTCGGTTGCTTTGTGCCGGTCTTTCCGCGCAAGCACCGTTTTGAGCACTGTTTTGCGTTTTTCCTGCAGCTTGAGCAGCGTACTGCGGCGCTGCAAAATCCGCTGCGCCTTCCCCGTGCTCAAGTCCCTCGTTTACATAAGCTGATGAAACGGCTTTTGCCGGAAAAACGCTTATGTGCGTTGTCACTTCCACCGGAATGAGCACACGAACGAGCACCAAAAACCACAGCGCCGCAAATACCCCGGGCGGCACCCTCTTTTTAAGCACGCGCCGCAGCAAAAGCAAGATTACGGCCGCAGCCGCCGCGCCAAGGTTGGCATAAATCACGCTCATTTTGCTTTTTCCGCCTTTTCGGCGGCCTCCCGCAGTGCAGAAAGCTGCTCTGCGCTTATTTTACCACTGCTCACCAGTGCGGAAACAAGCAAATCCGGCTCGCCGCAGAAAAGCCTGTCTATGAGCTCTTGAGTTTCTGCGCTCTGCACCTCCGCGCGGCTTACCGCGGCGGTGCACACAAACCCCGGCTCGCTGCGTATTACCGCTCCTTTTTCTACGCATTTTTTGATTACGGTATATGTGGTGGTTTTGCTCCAGCCGGCGTTTTGTGCCATTGCGGCGGCAATTTCCTTTGCGGTTGTCTCGCCCTTTGACCAGATTATCTCCATCACCTTAAGTTCGGACGGAAAAAGTTTTTCCTGCATTAGGGTTCCTCCATTCTATCACAGTAGAATTCTACTGTCTATATTCTATCATAATAGAATACGTTTGTCAACAGCCTTGCTGAAAAATCCCGAAAACACTTCAGAAAAGGCGATTATGCCGCTTGACAAGGGCTTTTTCTTCTGTTATAATCAACAATGTTGCTTTATGTATTTAAAGGCGACCATCCTTGCTCCGCAAAGCGGGGCCAAAGTCCAAAAGGAGGTGTATCAAAGATGGCAAAGATTTCTCAGAGTTATGAAACCGTTATGGTTTTCAGCTGCAAGAATGAGGAAGCAATCCCTGCTCTCGTTGAAAAGTTCACCACTCTTATTTCCGAAAACGCTACCGTTGACGGAGTTGAGGAATGGGGCAAACGCAGACTTGCTTATCCCATCAATTATGAGACTGAAGGTTATTATGTACTGGTCAATTTCACCAGCGCTCCTTCTTTCCCGGCAGAGCTCGACCGTATCTACAACATCACCGACGGCGTTATCCGTTCTTTGATTGTTGCAAAAGCAGAATAAGGAGGATATCCTATGAACAAAGTGGTACTTCTTGGAAGACTGGCTGCTGACCCCGAACTTCGTCAGACCCCCAACGGCATTACTGTTACCAGCTTTACCATTGCCGTTGACCGCCAATATTCAAAAGGCCCCGACCGTCAGACCGACTGGATTGACATTGTTGCCTGGAGGAACACCGCGGAGTTCGTCTGCAAGTATTTCCAGAAAGGCTCGCCCATCGTTATAGAGGGTTCCATCCAGACCAGAACTTATGAAGATAAGAGCGGTCAAAAGCGCAAAGCCGTTGAGGTGCAGGCGGAAAATGTTGAATTTGTTCCCCGCGCTAAGGAGCAATCCGCCGGCAGCGCACCCGCTGCTTTCCGCGCACCGGAAAGAGCAGAATTTGCTCCGCCCGTGCCGGACCCCGCACCTGTCGCATATTCCGCAGGTGAAGCCGACGACTTTACCGTTGTTGATGACGAGGATCTTCCTTTCTGAAAATCCACAGAGCTATTCTTGTAATTAACTGAAAATCTATAAAGGAGGATTTATCATGGAAAGATCTGAAAAACCTGAAAGACCCATGAACCGTAACCGCCGCAGCCGCAAAAAGGTTTGCGCATTCTGCGTTGACAAAATTGCACAGATTGACTATAAAGACGTTCCGCGCCTTAGAAGATTTCTTTCTGAAAGAGGCAAAATCATTCCCAGAAGAGTTACCGGAACCTGCGCACGCCATCAGCGCCAGCTGACCACCGCTATTAAACGCGCCCGTCATCTTGCGTTTCTGCCCTATGTTTCCGACTGATATTTCGGAAAATACGGAACAAAAATTACGCCCCGTAATGGGGCGTTTTTTTGTATTTACGTGCAAAACAAAGTGCCCGTGTTTAAAACAAACACGGGCACTTCAATATATTGCTTTAAGCCTTTCTGTCAGCCGCCGAAACCGCCGAATCCCGGAATTCCATAGCCGTAGCTATAATATCTTCCGCCCTGCTGGCTCTGCTGATTCTGCTCTGTTTGCTGTTCGTTTGCAAGAGCGGACTGAATGTTTTCGCCGACGGTAACGTCAATTTCAATGGTGCTGCCGCTGCGGTATACCGTAAGCTTAAGAACATCTCCGGATGAAGCTTCGCTTACCACGTCAACAAGGTCGCCGCTGGAGGTAATCTCTCTGTCGCCCGCCTTTGTGATAATGTCATTCACCTGAAGTCCGGCTTTTTCTGCAGGGCTGCCCTCCGTAATGCTCTTGACCGCCGCGCCTTTCGGAAGGCCGTAACCCTGGGTTTCTTCGCTTACATCACCCACGGATACGCCTATATAAGGCTTTGCAATATATCCGTTTTCAATAATGCTTTTTATAATTCCGTAAACTCTGTTCATCGGAATTGCAAATCCGATATTGTCAATGGATGCTTCAGAGCTTGAAGAACTTGAATATTTAGCGTTGGTAATGCCTATAACCTCGCCGTACATATTGAACAGCGCGCCGCCGGAGTTGCCGGAGTTAATGGCGCAGTCCGTCTGAATAAGATCCATAGTAACACCGCTTGAAAGGGTGATTTCTCTGTCAAGCGCGCTTACCGCGCCCGCAGTAAGAGAAAATGTAAGCTCGCCGAGAGGGTTGCCTATGGCAACTACGCTGTCGCCAACATTCATATTATCAGAATCGCCTATTACAACCGGGGAAAGCCCCTCCGCTTCAATCTTCAGTACCGCGACATCGTTACTCTCATCATAGCCTATAACGGTTGCGCTGTAGCTTTCTCCTGAATAGGTAGTAACCTTTATTGAAGCGGCATCTTCAATTACATGATAGTTTGTTACAATATATCCGTCATCCGAAATAATGAATCCGGAACCCGAAACCGCTGCCATTGTCTGATAGCCCCAGAAGTTAGTAGAGGTTATTGATGTTGTAATGCCCACGGTTGAATTTACGTTCTGTGCGTAAACTTCCGCAGCGCTGAGTTCTTTTGATGTGTCAATATTCTTTACATCAAGCACGGTATTTCCCCTTGTGCCCTGAAAAACGGTAGAAGTGCCTGACGATCCGGAGCTTTTCGGAGCAAGCTTTGCGCCGACAAAGCCTCCGCAAGCTCCTCCTACCATTGCGCAGCAAAGAGCCAATGCAACAATTTTGACGGCGACACCGCCCTTTTTGTGCTTTTCGGGCGTTTTGCAGTTTTGCGGTGTCTGTTGAGTCTGATACTCAAAGGAAGGATTCTGTGCGGCGCCCCCTTCATTCATAAAATTATTATAGCTTACATGCTGGTTTTCATAACCGTTGTTCATTTCTTCGTTCATACTTATACTGCCTCCGTTTTATATTTTCAAGCCGCCGTGCGGCTTCTGTATTTCTTACTGCAGTTATATAATAATTCCAAAAGCTGAAAATAAGCTGAAAAAATCGTTTAACGATTTGTAAATAAAAATTGTATGTTTTTTTGCCGAAAAAAATGCTGTTTTCAGCTTTATTTCAGTTTACAAAGCTATTATAATAATATAGAAAAGAGGTAATTTCTATGAAAATACTTATTATAGAGGACGAAAAGCTGCTTGCAGATTCCCTGAAAGCGCTTCTTGAGAAAAAAGGCTTTGACGTAGAGTGCGTCTATGACGGTGAAAGCGGTGCCGAATATGCCGAAACCGGCGTTTACGACTTGCTTATTCTTGATGTAATGATGCCTAAAATGGACGGATTTGAGGTAGCGCGCAGCGTTCGCGCAAAGCGCTGCGGCACACCGATTCTTATGCTTACCGCACGTTCGGGATTGGAGGACAGAATTCGCGGGCTTAACGCCGGCGCGGATTATTACCTTACAAAGCCGTTTGATACAAGGGAGCTTCTTGCCTGCGTAAACGCTCTTTTGCGCCGTCAGGGCGGTCAGGTGGACGAGCTTTCTTTGGGCAACACCGCCCTGGATTTGTCCTCCTGCACACTTATATGCGGAGAAAACAGCGTTCGCCTTTCGGCAAAGGAATTTGATATAATGCGCTTTTTGCTGCAGTCAAAGGACGCGGTTCTTTCAAAAGAAGTTATTCTTGCAAAGGTGTGGGGATATGATTCCAACGCGGTAGAAAACCATGTTGAGGTTTATGTGGGCTTTTTGCGTAAAAAGCTTGCCGCCATAGGCTCAAACGTGCGTATTGAAGCCGTTCGCCGCCTTGGGTACCGTTTGGAGGTTGATGAATCTTGCTGAAAAATCTTCGTGTTAAATTTGTTTTCATAAATATGCTTATCGTTGCGGTTATGCTTTCGTCGGTTTTTGGCTTTGTCTATCATTCCACAAAAGCGAACCTTGAAAGCGAAAGCGTCAGTATGATGCAATCCATTGCCAAAAACCCGCTTTATCTTATGGATATAAGCGAACAGATTCAGGGGGTGCGCCTTCCTTACTTTGTTCTTCAGATAAACTCCCGCGGCAGTTTAATTGCAGCCGGCGGCGGATATTACGACCTTTCCGACAAAAGCTTTCTTGAGGAGCTGCTGCGAAAAGCGCTGCTTTCCGAAAAATCGGTAGGAGTTATAGACGAATATAATCTTCGGTTTTACCGCACCGCGGCAAGCAGCCGCATTTCAATAGTATTCGCTGATATTACAAGTGAAAAAAGCACGCTTTTAAGCCTTTTGCGAGCCTTGCTTTTCATCGGCTCCGGCGCCTTTATCGTATTTTTCGGAATAAGCGTTTTTCTTTCCCGCTGGGCAATAAAGCCGGTAGAAACCGCGTGGCGGCAGCAACGGCAATTTGTTGCAGACGCTTCGCACGAGCTTAAAACGCCTCTTACTGTCATTATGACGAATGCGGAACTTTTGCAAAGCTCCGGCTATGATGAAAAAAGCCGCAAAAGCTTTGCCGACAGCATTCTTGTAATGTCAAAACAGATGCGCGGCCTTGTGGAAGAGCTTTTGGAACTTGCACGGGCAGACAGCGGTCAGAATCTTCCGCCGTTTGAAAAGTTTGATTACAGCGCAGTCGTAAAAAACGCCGTTCTTCCCTTTGAACCTGTGTTTTTTGAGAAAGGAATTGAACTTTCTTCCGAAATTCAGGACGGAATTTTTTTAAACGGCGATAAAGAGCACCTTCGCCAGGTGCTTGAAATTTTTCTTGATAACGCGCAAAAATACGCTTCCGTTCCCGGAAGCGCAGCCGTAAAACTTGGGCGCTGCGGCAAAAACCGCTGTCGCCTTTCTGTTCTTAACACCGGCGAAGCCATTTCGCCGGAAGATTTAAAAAATATTTTCAAACGGTTTTACCGCGTTGATAAAGCACGAAGCCGCGACGGAAGCTTCGGCCTTGGGCTTTCCATTGCGGAAAGCATTGTTCTGCGTCACCGCGGAAAAATCTGGGCAGAAAGCAAAAACGGAGTAAACACCTTTTTTGCCGAACTTCCGACGGCATAAGCAAAATCGGCAGGAACAGAGTTCCTGCCGATTTTTTATTTACTGTTCTCTTCTTTTTCCGCCATGGAGCGATACGCCTTTTCGATTATGTCAACAACGCCGTCAATTCCGAGCCTGCCGCTGTCAAGCAAAAGATGATAGCTTTCTTTCATGCCCCATTTCTTATTATGGCAGCTCATATTGTAATATGACGCGCGGTATTTGTCCGTCTGCTGAATGGATTTGATTGCTTCCTTTTCGGATATATTATAGCGTTCCATCGCGCGCTTTACTCTTGTTTTTATATCCGAATATATAAACACATTGAGCAAATCATCGCGGTCACGCAGGACATTGTCCGCGCAGCGGCCAACAAAAATGCAGGGACCTTCCTTTGCTTTTTCGTTTATATAATTGGTCTGGTCGGCGGAAATCATAATTCCCGCAGGCATCATATTATCCATGCCGAATTCTGTATATGGGTACATTGCCATAGTGTAAAGAAAACTTCCTGTTGGGGTTTCTTCTATTTCACGGACGTATTTCGTGCTGAAACCGTTGTTTTTTGCAGCATACTCATAGAGATTCTTATCATAATACGGTATTCCGAGCCTTTCGGAAAGCTTAAGTCCAACCTCGCTTCCGCCGCTGCAAAACTGCCTTCCTATTGTAATTATCATATTTCCATCCCCTTCCAGGCTTGTTTTCTGCTTTAATTATACAAAATTTCAGGGCATTTGTCAAAGGCATTTATCCCCTCTTTATAATCTTACCGTTTATAACAACCCATACCGGTTCTTCATAAACAGAAAGCGGGTCGCCTGAAAATACTGTTATATCCGCATCCATTCCGGGTGCGACAAAGCCTATCCTGTGGTCAAGACCGAGTATTTTTGCAGGAACGCTTGTTATGGCTCTTATTGCGTCGTCATGATCCATTCCGTACCGCACGGCTATGGCCGCCGAAAGAGGCAGATACTTTATAGGCACTTCCGGGTGGTCGGTACATATTGCAGCCTCAACCCCGGCTTTTTTAAGCACAGCGGCAGTAGCCTCCGTTTGGTTCGCAAGCTCGGGCTTTGTCCTTGTGCCGATAATCGGGCCGACTATTACCGGAATCTTTTCTTCCGCAAGCTTTTCCGGGTTAAGGTGGCCTTCCGTGCAATGAACAAGAACCGCGTCAAGCTCAAACTCCTTTGCAATGCGAACTGCGGTAAAAATGTCATCGGCGCGGTGAGCATGAAAATGCGCCTGGGTTTCTTTTTTCAGTACCGAACAAAGAGCTTCGCTCTTCATATCAAATTCCGGCTCGTCGGCATCCTCATCGTTTTCGGCATTCTCCATATCCTGCATATAGCGCTGTGCTTTCATAAGCTGCTCGCGTATTATGGCTGCGGTCGCCATACGCGTTGCCGGGGTCTGGTCTTTTCCGTGATATGTATTTTTCGGGTTTTCGCCAAGGGCAAACTTCATGGCGGCGGGTGCTTTTATCACCATATCGTCTACCCGTTTGCCATATGTTTTCAGCGCGGCAAGCTGACCTGCCACCGGGTTTGCGCTTCCCGGACCGGTAACAACAGCGGTTACGCCCGCCATAAGCGCTTCTTTAAAACAGTTGTCTTCCGGATTTACGGCGTCAACCGCACGAAGCTGGGGCGTTGCCGGGTCGGTATCTTCGTTGCCGTCGTCGCCTTCAAATCCCGCTCCGTCCGCCCACATTCCTATATGGCAATGGGCGTCTATAAATCCCGGATAGATAACCATGCCCGAAAGGTCATAGCTTTCTTCATCCCTGGGGCAAAACGCCATAGGGCCTACATCTATTATTTTACTGCCTTTAATAAGGACATAGCCGTTTTTTATGTTTTCCTCGCGGCCGGTAAAAATGCCTGCGTTATAAAAAAGCATTTTTCTCTCCTTCTCAAAAAAGGATACCGGGGCAAAATGCGCCAATATCCTTTTCTTTTTGATTTATTGTTGTTTCGGTCTGCGCGGACGCCCCTTCTGGGCGTCAATCACCTTTTTAAGGTCGCTCATTTTCTCGTCGCTTGATTTTTTGAAATTATTCATCATATCTTCAAAGGACAAGTTTTCGTGCTGGCGCGGTTTGAATTCAAAGCTGTCTGTTCCGCCGCCGAAACAGTGCTGTTCCTTATGACAGGGCTGGCGGCGTTCTTCCTTTGAAGCAGGCGCTTCCGCTTGTTTCATGGAAAGGCTAATCTTTCCTTCCGGGCTTACGGTGATGACCTTCACCTTGACCTCTTGTCCCATACGAACATATTCCTTTATGTCTTTGACATAAGTTTTCGCCACTTCAGAAATATGTACCATTCCGGTTAAGCCGTCGCCTATATCTACAAATACTCCGAAATTAGTGATTCCGGACACTTTGCCTTCGATTACAGAACCAACCTCAGCCGCCATTAAAGAAAAAATCCCCCTCAAATCAAAAAATCAATCGGTACCCGAAACGTCTATATAAAAATGTTCATCGGCATAGGCATAGCCAAGCTTGCTTCTTGCCTGCCTTTCTATAAATTCGTCCGTACCGTAGCTGTCAAGCGTTTTCTGAAGCTCTTCGTTCTGAATAAGCTTTTCAGAATACTCCTGCTTACGGGTATCAAGAGTCGCTTTCATTTCGCTTATTTTGGCCTGGGTTGCTATCAGTGAATAAAGAAGATACATTCCTAAGACAATAACTGCAATCCGAAAGATAAGGTTCTTTTTCTTTTTCTGTACCGCTTCTTTCAAAACTTCCGTGCTCCTTTCCGGCATTTTTTCCGCAAAACAAAAAATGCCTTTTATCTTTTGAATCTAAAGATAATTTATTATACAACACTTTTCTTTTGCTTTTCAATACTTTTTCTTCATTAACATAAATTTTGGCAAAAAATATTTTTACTTTTTGGGCATTTGATTTAAGTATTTTCGCTGCGGCGTAAAAAATCCTAAACACCGGACGCATAATTTTCCCAATCAGAGTTTTGATAATCTTAACGGCGCGCTTTGCAAGCCATAAATTTATTTTGCCGATGCTTAAATACCACGCAAAAAAGCCTATTGCTTCGCCAAAATATATATAAGCCCTGGGCATACCGAAATTTACGTTAAGCAGAAACGAAAATGAAAGAAATCCTGCCCAAAGGCAAAAAGCAACGTCTTTCGCAATCATTGCCCAAGGCTTTTTCGGAAGAAAAAGCCCCGCCGCGCGGAAAATATCAAAGCACCACCCAAGCGCTGCGCCGACGGCAAGCGCCTGCAAAAAAATTGCCCACTGGTCGCCTATTATATCCCTTGTGTATATCATCTGAATATTTTTGCAAAAAATCCGGCCTTGCGCGCAAGCGCCGGCGAATATGTAACGGATTCAATTTTCCCTTCCACGGCAAGCTTTCCGCTTTCTGCCGAAAACTCGGTCACTTTTAATCCGCTTCCTTTTATTGTCATTCTAAGTCCGTACGGCATTGCAAATACGGTTTTATCGTCAAATCCGTCCACATCGCAAATTCCCTGTGCCAAAAGCAGCGTTCTGTCCTTTTCAAGAGAAAAGCTGTGTGGAATATGTTCCTCTTTGTTATTTTTTTGCACAGAATGTTCCCCCGTTCTTTTATTCTGCATAAAATAATTTATGACAACGCGGCAAAAAAAATGCAGACGCACGGCGAATAACTGCCGTGCGCCCGCACTTTTGCATTACCTGCGTTTTCAGTCGCATTTCTGCTGGCTTTGCTGGTTCTGCGCTTTCTGCTGAGAAGATGCGTGCTTGTCGTTTTTGTTATTCTGCATCTGACGATTTTGGCTCTGTTTGTTCTGAGCTTTCTGCTGAGAGTTACTTTCTCTTGAATAATTTTCGGGCATAAGCTTTTCTCCGTTCAAAAAATATTTTATGAAGGTTAATTATTGCCTTCCGCTTTTTATTTTTGCGCAAAATTTCAGTTTTATTCCACATTGCGGCGTTTATGGCCAAATTGATGCGCAGCCATTATTTCTTATCATAGCCAAAGGCTTTTTCGTATAAATATTCATGTTGATAAAATCGCGAAAAAATGGTAAAATAAAATATAATGACAATATGTATTTTCAGATTTTTCAATATTATTTTTATCTGATACAGCAGAAAGGCGGCGTTTATATTTTGCTCGACACCTCCGAAAAGCATACCGAAGCAGGGGCCTTAAACGGGCTTTCACTCGCCTTTATAGGCGATTCTGTATATGAGCTTCTTGTTCGCGAATATCTTTTGAAAAACGGCTCTATGCCCATAGGAAAGCTTCATTCCCTTGCGGTGGAATTTGTAAGAGCTTCTGCACAGGCGCATTTCTTTGATATAGCCGAACCGCAGCTTAACGAAGATGAGCTTTCAATTCTTTACCGCGGCCGCAACGCAAGCTCCTCACATATTCCGAAAGGCGCCTGCGCCGTCGAATACAGAAAGGCAACGGGCGTCGAGGCGCTTTTCGGCTGGCTTTACCTTGAAGGCAGACAAAACCGCATACGCGAGCTTTTTGACCTTTTGCTCCAGAATATTCCGAAGGAGGCAAGCGAAGTTTGAGTAAAATTAAAATTTTTGACATTCTCAAGGATATAGGCGCAGACATAATCGGTTCCGCAATATTTGCAATCGGCGTAGATGTTTTTACCGGCCCCAACAACATTGCCCCCGGCGGCGTAACCGCCATTGCCACAATGCTCAACTCCATGACGAATATACAGATAGGTACCCTTAATTTCCTGCTTAACATGCCTCTTGTAATTCTCGGGCTTGTTGTTCTCGGCAAAAAATTCACGTTAAACACTCTGCGAAGCGTTGTTATACTTTCCCTTGTAACCAACGCATTTGACGTTCTTCTTCCGGAATATACGGGCAGCGTTCTTCTTGCCGCAATTTTCGGCGGAGTTTGCATCGGCGTCGGCATGGGAATTATTTTTCTGCGCGGTTCCACCACCGGCGGCACGGATATTCTCGGCAGGGTGCTTCTGCGCCGTTTTCAGCACATTCCCCTTGGCAAAATTCTTCTTGCCATGGATTTTGTCATTGTTACCACCGCCGGGTTCTATTACGGTACGCTTGAAGCTTCGCTTTACGCAATAATTTCCATATATGCCGTCGAAAAGGCAACGGACAGCGTTCTTTACGGCTTTAACGAAAGCCGCATTGCCTATATCGTTTCGGATAAATCCGTTGAAATTGCCCAGCGAATTATGGACGAAACAGGCCGCGGAGTTACCTATCTTAACGGCGAAGGCGGCTATCAGCGCGCAAAAAAGCTTGTTGTTATGTGTGCTCTTCCAAGCCGTCAGTTTGCTCATCTTAAGCACATTGCCCTTGAGGTTGACCCAATGGCTTTTATAATGGTTTCTACCGCAAGCAACGTTATAGGCGAGGGATTCAGCCAGACCTTTGATGAAGTCTGAACTTAAATTATGTTATTGAGCCGAAATTTTTTTAAAAAAATTTCGGCTTTTTTTATATTTTCTATTGACAACAGCCCTGTGCGGTAGTATAAAAGAATCAACCTACTTGGTTAGTAGTTATATTGTTTACGGTAAAGGAGGCGGCCCGATGAATAAGAGTATATGCGTGCTCTTTTCGTGTAGCCGCGCCGCTTTTTCATAATATATTGTATCAAAACCGAATTACATATTTAGTATTTTAAAAAATAAAAGGAGGTTTTTTATCATGTCTGTTATTTATACTTCCGCCGACCAGCTTATAGGCAAAACCCCGCTGCTTGAACTTACGCATATTGAAAAAAAGCATAACCTTAAGGCAAAAATTTTTGCAAAGCTTGAATATTTTAACCCCGCGGGCTCCGTAAAAGACAGAATCGCCAAGGCAATGATTGACGACGCCGAACAAAAGGGGCTTCTTAAAGAGGGTTCCGTCATTATTGAGCCTACCTCCGGAAACACGGGAATCGGCCTTGCCTCCGTTGCTGCGGCAAGAGGCTATCGTATTATAATTGTAATGCCTGAAACCATGTCCGTAGAGCGCCGCCAGATTATGAAGGCATACGGTGCCGAACTTGTTCTTACTGACGGCACAAAGGGCATGAAGGGTGCCATTGAAAAGGCTGACGAGCTTTCAAAAGAAATTCCCAACAGCTTTATTCCCGGTCAGTTTGTGAACGAAGCGAACCCAAAGGCGCATTTTGAAACCACAGGACCTGAAATTTTTGAAGATACCGACGGTAATGTCGACTTTTTCGTTGCCGGCGTCGGCACCGGCGGCACAATTACAGGTGTGGGCAAATATCTTAAATCAAAGCTTCCTAAAGTAAAAGTTGTTGCCGTTGAGCCGAAAAGCTCCGCCGTTCTTTCTACCAGCGCAGCCGGCCCGCACAAAATTCAGGGAATCGGTGCAGGATTTGTGCCGAAGGTGCTTGATACCGATATTTATGATGAGATTATTCCGGTTGAAAACGAGGACGCCTTTGCCATGGGCAAAGAGGTTGGCAGAAACGAGGGCGTACTTGTGGGTATATCCTCCGGCGCTGCCCTTTGGGCAGCCATAGAGGTTGCAAAGCGCCCGGAAAACGAGGGTAAAAACATCGTTGTTCTGTTCCCGGATACCGGCGACCGCTACCTCTCCACTCCCCTTTTCGCAGACTGATTTTGCAGGAAGATTCTATGATTCCCACCATTGACGAAGCAAGAGCGCTTCTTAAAAAATACAATTCAGACCCGTTTCATCTTAAGCACGCTGAAATTGTTTCCGGAGTTATGAAATATTTTGCCGACAAGCTCGGCTATGGCTATGAAGCGGAATTTTGGAGCGTGGTCGGGCTTTTGCACGACCTTGATTTTGAGCAGTTCCCAGAGCAGCACTGCATAAAGAGTCAGGAGCTCATGCGCGAAGCCGGGCTTGACGAAAGAATAATCCGCGCCACGGCAAGCCACGGATACGGCATAACCGTGGACATAAAGCCCGAACACACCATGGAAAAGGTGCTTTACGCCACCGACGAGCTGACCGGGCTTATCGGCGCCGTGGCGCTTATGCGCCCCTCCAAAAGCGTTGCCGACCTTGAGCTTAAATCCGTAAAGAAAAAGTTCAAAAGCGCCGGATTTGCCGCAGGATGTTCCCGAGAGGTTATATCAAACGGCGCGGAAATGCTCGGTTGGAGCCTTGACGACCTTATAACCGAAACCATTATGGCAATGCGCGAAACGCCTGCTGCAAAGTTTGATGAATAATATGAAAGTTCTTGTGGCCATGAGCGGCGGCGTTGATTCAAGCGTCGCCGCCAAGCTTCTGCTCGGTGACGGCAACAGCTGTATCGGCTGTACCATGAAGCTTTATAATAACGAGGACGCCGGAATTTCAAGGGCGCACACCTGTTGTTCCCTTGATGATGTGGAGGACGCCCGCAGCGTCGCCTATCGCCTTGGGATGGAGCATTTTGTGTTTAATTTTTCCCATGATTTCAGAGAAAAAATAATAGACAAATTTGTGGACAGCTATTGCCGCGGACTTACTCCGAACCCATGCATTGACTGCAACCGCTATATGAAATTCGACAAGCTTTTTGAACGCGCCGATATTTTAGGCTGCGACCATATTGCCACCGGTCACTATGCCAGAATTGAGGAGCAGGGTGGCAAATACCTGCTTAAAAAAGCGGTTGACCCTGCAAAAGACCAAAGCTATGTGCTTTATTCCATGACGCAAAAGCAGCTTTCCCGCACGCTGTTTCCTCTTGGCGGAATGTGCAAGGAGGAAACGCGAAAAATTGCGGAGGAAAGCGGCTTTATCAACGCAAAAAAGCCCGACAGCCAGGATATTTGCTTTGTGCCGGACGGCGACTATGCCAAAGTTATTGAGCTTCACACCGGAAAAAAAGCCGTTCCCGGCAATTTCGTCGATAAAAACGGCAAAATCCTTGGGCGGCACAAGGGAATCATTCACTATACCATCGGTCAGCACCGTTGGCTCGGAATCGACCTTCCAGGAAAGCGATATGTCTGCCGGATTTGTCCAAAAGACAACACGGTCATGCTCGGCACCGCCGAGGAGCTTTTCGGCCGCGAGGTTTTTGCCCAGGATTTCAACTGGATTTCCGGCGAAGCCCCGGTTAGCCCCTTGCGCTGTATGGTAAAAATACGTTACCGCCAGCCCGAACAGCGCGCAACGGTAACACCGGTCGGTGAAAACGCCGCGCGCATTGTTTTTGACGAACCCCAACGCGCAATAACACCCGGTCAGGCGGCGGTTCTATATGACGGAGAAACCATACTCGGCGGCGGAATAATAGCTGCCGAAGAAGGAGGCAGCACATGATTTCTACCCGCGGAAGATATGCTTTAAGGGTTATGATTGACCTTGCCGAACACGGCGGCGGCGATTTCGTTCCCATGAAGGAGGTTGCCGCCCGGCAGGAAATTTCGCTTAAATACATCGAGCGCATTATGCCGCTGCTCACCAAAGAAAATTTGGTGGAGGGACAGCACGGCAAAGGCGGCGGCTATCGCCTTTGCCGCCCGCCGGAGGATTACCCCGTGGGCGAGATTCTTCGCATTACGGAAGGCGGGCTTGCGCCGGTGGCGTGTCTTGAATGCGGGGCAAAGCCGTGCCCGCGTGCGGCGGAATGCCGTACTCTTCCCATGTGGAAAAAATATTACGCAATGACAAATGAGTTTTTTGACGGAATTTCCATTGCCGACCTTATGAAAAACGGCGCTTCTTATGACTATGTTATATAAAAGAATCCTTCGTGCTCAAATGAGCACGAAGGATTCTTTATTTTTAACAGGCGTGCTCATTTGAGCGTGCTTTTTATTTATGCTTTCCAGACCTCGCGGCAGGTGGTTGAAATTCCGTCTGCGCCCGCCTCAAGCGCGGTTATGGCGTCCTCTTTATCGTTGATAAGTCCCCCGGCTATAACCGGAATCTTTGCCGCCGCAACAACGCGCTTTATCACCTTTGGCATTGCGCCGGGAAGCACTTCTACACAATCTGCCCCTATGGATGAAACCTGCTTCAGAAAGGAATCCAAAGACTTGCTGTCCAAAAGAAAACAGCGATGAATTGTCATAAGCCCCTGTTCCCTGGCCGCCTTTATTACAGCGGGCTTTGTGCTTATTACTCCGTCCGCCGCGGTATTTTCCTTAATGAATCTTGCTGCGGTTTCTTTAAGGGCAAGACCCTCCACAAGGTCGGCGTGAACAAAGCATACTTTTCCTGCGTCTTTGATTTTCTGCACAATTCTTCCGATGTCGCAAATGCTTCCGAAAAGGGTGAACACAATGTCGCAGTCTGACTTTATTGCCAATTCAACGCTTTCATCGTCTTTGACGGCCGCAATTATGGGCGAAACAGCTAAAAGCTCTTTTATTCTGTTCATCATTCCATCAGCCTTTCCTAAGCTCAATAAGTATTTCGGCGGCTTCGGCGAAGCCCAACCCGCCCTCTTGTGCGGTGATATATTTCGGAAGGTGCTTCATAAGATGAGCATAGCGCATTATGTTCCGAACCCCGCAGGCGGTGGTGAAATATTCAAACATTGGCTCGTCGTTTGTGGCGTCGCCGAAATATATCGCGCAGTTTTTAGGCTCGTCAATTCCCAGGCGCTCTTTAAAATAAAGCTTTGTCATCGGCAGCTTGTCATAATTGCCGAACCACGTGTTTATATGAATTGAGCTTATGTTTCCGTTTCCTCCAAGGTCTTTTACAA
Organism: Oscillospiraceae bacterium; assembly: GCA_004556975.1. Lineage (GTDB taxonomy): Bacteria > Bacillota > Clostridia > Oscillospirales > Ruminococcaceae > UMGS1668. The sequence goes on from SFFD01000004.1 coordinate 56,882, forward strand.
TACCGAGAATATCCTGCGCCTGCTCATATGGAAGTGCGTCCTGCGGCTCTTCGGCATAGTTGAAAGCAAAGTCGTTAAAGCGGCTGAACTGGTCTATGCTCACCTTTACATCGGGATATTTTGCGCGGACCGCCGAAAGAATCTTTTCGTGTTCCGCAGCAATGTCGCCGGAAACCGACGGATGAATAAAGCTCTTGCGCGAGCCGTTTTCAAGATAAAACGCCACGCTTCCGCTTTCGGCGATAATCGCCTCCACCGGCCAGTCGGTGATGTTTACCGAAGCCCAGCCGGCGGTTCTTCCCGTTACGGGAATTATTTTGAAGCCCGCATTATGAAGGCTCCAAAGCGCTTCATAAGCCTTGGGAAGCATCGGCCCGTCATTGGTCAGGGTTCCGTCAATATCCGTAAGTATATATTCAATATTTTTAACCTCTTCCCCAGTAATTTCGTTTATATTTTTCATAAGTTCCTCCGTAAATATGGGCGTCTTTTCCGTAAACAAACAACATATTATTATATTACCCTTACATTTACCTTTAGTCAAGATAAAATGATGAACAGCAAGCGGTGATATTTTGCAGTATTTTAAAAAAAGATTTTCCGTAATTCGGCTTAGGCTTTTTGCGCTTCCTATGCTCGTGCTCATTTTGAGCACGGCGCTTATTTTGCCCGTTTTCGGAAGCGTAACCGCTGACCCCTACCCGGATTTTTATGCAGAAAAGCTTGTTAAGACGGGAAGCGGAGATTTCAGCGAGAAAAAATGCGTTTATTTGTCTTTTGACGACGGGCCTTCGGCCTGTACCGACAAAATTCTTGATATTCTTTCTGAAAAGGGCGTTAACGCCACTTTTTTTGTAATAGGCCCGGAGGGGGAACTTACCGACGAGCGTCTTTTGCGCATAATTAAAGAAGGAAACGAAATCGGCCTGCACAGTTATTGCCATAAATATAACGAAATATATGCCGGGGTTGACAGCTTTCTTTCTGATTTGAGCACCGAACAGGATTGGATATATTCCGTAACCGGGGAACGCTGCGGAATTTTTCGCTTTCCCGGCGGAAGCGCAAACCGCCATGCGGATAAATCCACGGTTTCCGAAATAAAAGACGAAATGTCCCGCCGCGGATTTGTCTGGTACGATTGGAACGCCGACAGCGAGGACAGTATACACAAATATATCTCCGCATGGGAGATTACACAAAATGTTTTCCGCTGTGCAAAGGACAAAGACTGTGTAGTGGTACTTTTGCATGACGCCAGCGGTCACGACGCCACCGTAGAAGCTTTGCCCGGAATAATCGACGGCTTTCTGGAACAGGGGTATAGCTTTCACCTGCTTTCCGAAATGGAAAAGCCCATGCAATATAGATAATTTTTTGCGGCGATTTTGCGGTCTTGTATTGTGCATTTTCTATAATAATTTGTTCACATTTTTGTAAAAAAAGATGATAGAATAACAAATGCCGACATGCTATAATAAAGTTGCAAGAAAGAAAAGACAAGCTTTTCTTTCAAGTGTTATCAGCAAAGGAGGCAGAAATAATGAACATCAGTTACATTTCCAAAAACACAGCCATTCGTGATTCGTTCCGTGAAAGGTGCGAGAAAAAACTCTCCAAGCTTGATAAATTTTTTGGCGACGATGCGAAAGCAGCCGTGACGGTCAGCAACCAGAACGGCAACGAAACAGTGGAAGTAATGATTACCTCCGGCGGAATGTTCTTCCGGGCAGAAAAAACCACCTCCGACAGAGCAGATTCCCTTGAAGCCGTTGTTGATGCGCTTACAAAGCAGATTGTACGCAACAAAACAAAGCTTGAACGCAAATTTCAAAGCGGCCGCTTTCAGCCCTCTATTGATGAAAATGTTCAGCCCGAAGATTACGGCGTTGTTCGCACCAAACGTTTTCATGTAAATCAGATGGACGTTCAGGAAGCTATTTTGGAAATGAATATGTTGGGGCACAGTTTCTTTATGTTCCGTGATCCCGAAACCGGCGAAATCAACGTGGTTTATCGCCGCAATGATGACAATTACGGTTTGCTTATTCCTGAAGACCAATAATAGGCACGGGCGGCAAGACTGCCTTTTATATATAGTAAGCGCAGAAACTAAACCGACCGGAATGCGCCCGAAGGCAAAAGCTTTCGGGCGCACAGCTTTTACAATATTTTTCTTCCAACACAAAGCAAAAAGCGACGTACCAAAGTGGTACGCCGCTTTTTGTATTCGTAAATCAGCCTTTAAGTCCTCTGGACTGGCGGTCCATATCTTCAACAACAATGTCAAAGATTTCGCCCTTTGTGCTGCAGTATTCAAGCACCTTCCAGGGAGTATTGGTATGATAATGAATTTTTATAAGATCCTCGTCGCCCACCGCAATAAGGCAGTCGCCGGGGATATTGTCCATAAGGTAATCGTGGATTTCATCCTCGTCAAGGTCGGTATCGGTTCTTTCAATAAGAAGCTGGGTGTCGTATCTGTATTCGCTTTCAAGCATGGTTTATTCCTCCTTTTGTGCTTCTGCCGCTTTTGCTTCTTCCTCTGCCTTTTTTCTTGCTTTTTCGGCTTCGTATTCGTCACGCTCGCGGCAAATCTGTGCCATGACCTCTTTTATTGCCTGCTTGCGCGCTTCATCGGTGACCGCGCGCTGGAAAGTTCCGTTGGCTTCGTCGATTTTTTTGCCTTCATTTTCGCTGAAAACCTCGCCCGGAAGCCCCATTCCGCAGGAAAGAGCCGTCAGCAGCGCGTTGCCCTCCGCCCTTGCGGCGTCGACAAAGCCGGATTCGAAGCCCACTTCTTCACGGCCGACAATGGGCGTATATATATGGGGTGAAACGGTTGCGTCCTCGCTTACTGCGCCCTTTGTTACCATCTGAAGAAGCACTACGCGGATGGCGTCGATTCTGTTTGGCGTTACCGCATTGCCAAGGGCCGCTTTGGTAAGTGCATGAAGAGTCATCTGCCCGTTTTCCCAAAGTATTTCCATAAGTTCTCTTTGTGTTCCGGTAAGTTTTATCATTTTTATTCCTCCGTAAAAGAAGATTTTTTTGCTTTTGTGCTCAAATAACTGAACCGCCGTTCACGTTAAGCACTGCTCCGGTGATATATGAGGCTTTTTCGCCCGCAAGGAATACAACGGCTTCCGCAATGTCTTCCGGCGCGCCTATGCGGCCCACAGGCGTTTCTTCGATAATTCCGTCCCAATCCTCTTTTGAAAGATGGGCGTTCATATCGGTTTTTACGGCGCCCGGAGCAACGCAGTTCACCCTTATTCCGGAAGGGCCAAGCTCTTTTGCCATAGATTTGGTATACCCTATGACGGCGGCTTTTGCCGCCGAATAGTGGCATTCGCAGCTTCCGCCGGTAACGCCCCAGATGGAAGAAATATTCACAATGCTGCCGTGCTGTTTATTCAGCATATTGCTCAAAGCGCGCTTGCAGCAATTAAAGACTCCTTTTACATTAACTTTGAATATTTTTTCCCATTCTTCATCGGTGCAATCCTGAAAAACGCCCACAACAGAAATTGCGGCGTTGTTTACAAGAACCTCCACCGACCCAAGCTCGCGCTCGACGGAATCAAACATGGCGCAAACCTCGTCATATTGCGAAACGTCCGCGCGGTATGCCCTTCCGCCGATTTCCGCCGCCAAAGCTTCGGCTTTTTCAGCGCTGTTTTTATAATTCACCGCCACGATATATCCCTCATCGGCGAGGCGGCGGCAAATGGCTTCGCCGATTCCGCGGCTTCCCCCGGTAACAAGTGCGACCGCCACGGTATCACCTCCAAAAAGCGCAGCCCCCGTATATCATTACTTTTATATAATAGCACATTCCTTTTTGATTATCAATTGCTATTTTGTTAATTGGGTGCTATACTGTATTTTAGATTAGGGGGGATTTTGTGCTTCCGACAGAAAGACTTTTTGATAAAGACCCGTATATGACCGAATTTTCCGCCACGGTGCTTTTCTGGAAGCAGGCGGAGGGCGCTTTTTTTGCCGCACTTGACAAAACGGCGTTTTTTCCGGAAGGTGGCGGCCAGTTCTGCGACCTTGGCACTCTTTATAACGCGGACGTGCTTGACGTTCAGGAGGATGAAAACGGCGTTATCTGGCATAAAATCAATAAGCCTCTTGAAACCGGAATAACAGTCACGGGGCATATTGATTGGCGCCGCCGTTTTGATTTTATGCAGCAGCACAGCGGAGAGCATATTTTCTCGGGGCTTGCCCATACTCATTTCGGCGCGGCAAATGTCGGCTTTCACCTTGGGCTTGAGGTTACCACCATTGACCTTGACGTTCCCCTGAACGAAAAAAAGGTGAATATGCTTGAGCGCGAAGCCAACGAAGCCGTATATAAAAACCTGCCCGTTGAAATAAGCTATCCTTCAAAAGCGGAACTTGCCGTAATTCCCTATCGCAGTAAAAAGGAGCTTTCGGGCAGGGTTCGCATAGTGACTGTGCCGGGATATGACATATGCGCCTGCTGCGGCACTCACGTTGCGAGAACCGGTGAAATCGGCATTATAAAGATAACCTCGTTTCAGAATTATAAGGGCGGAACGCGGCTTTTTATGCTGTGCGGCGGCCGTGCCTTTGCGGATTATCAGCGCAAGAACGCCGATATTCAGCATGTTACGACTTCCCTTTCCATAAAGCCGGAAGAGCTTTGCCAAGGCGTGGAACGCCTTTGCGACGAAATTACGGCGCACAAAATTTATGAAAGCTCCGTTAAAAGAGAGCTTTTTGCCTTAAAGGCAAAAAGCCTTGGAAGCGGAGAGCGAGTCGCAGTTTTTGAAGAAAATCTTTCTTCCGACGAAATCCGGCGTTTCTGCCTTATCCTTGCCGAAAGCTTTGGAATTGCGGCTGTTTTCTGCGGCAAAAACGAAGAATGGAAATATTCCGTCGCGTCAAAAAAGCTTGATTGCCTCGGCGTTTCAAAAGCGCTTAACCAGGCGTTTTGCGGACGGGGCGGCGGCAAGCCCGAGCTTGTTCAGGGCAGCTGCCGCGGCACGCGCGAAAAAATCAAAGCCTTTTTTGATGCTCTTTGATTTCCCTGTAAATAATAAAAGCGGAGGTGCTTTTTGTGGATAAATACGACGTTGTAAAAACAGTAAAAAAACAGCTTGCCATTGACATGAACTGCTCCGAAAGCGATTTTGAAAGCTGCGAAATCGTGGTTACGGAAGCGGCAAAGAACCCCGGCCGCAATATGTTCGGCGATTGTGACAGAATGCTTAACGGCTGCTGCTTCGGCGGCTCCGCGGTTTTTTCCGTAAACCGCGAGCTTATCTCAGAGCTTAAAACCCTTTTTGCGGGTCATGACCCAAGCTGGATTTTTGAGCCGAAAACCCTTGTGGCGCTTGAAGAAAAGCTGTATTTAAGCGGTCACAATATAAGCGATATGTACCAGTATTACGTTCCCGACCCCGAAGTTGCAAAGACCGAGGAAAAGTTTGACATACAGTGGATTGAGCAGGATGAGCTAAAGCAATATCTTGACCTTTCCGTAGCGCAGGACGCCCTTGGTTTTGACGAGGGCGCGCCCGATATTCTTGCGGTTGCCGCAAAAGACAACGGAAAAATTGTCGGCATGGCCGCCGCCTCTTTAGACAGCCCGCTTTTCTGGCAGATTGGCGCCCAGGTGCTTCCCGAATACCGCGGGCAGGGCATTGCCACAAACCTTGTCGGGCTTCTTAAGGACGAAACCCTTAAGCGCGGGGCAATTCCCTATTTCGGAAGCTTTTCCACCCACGCCGTTTCTCAAAGCGTGGGCTATGCCGCAGGATTTTTCCCCTGCTGGTCAAAAATTATTTCAAGCCCCCGCACCGACGAATTCCTCGGTTACAGATAATTTTATTGCAGACAAGAAGCCCTCTCCGCCGCGGCGGAGAGGGCTTCTTTGCGGCTTTTTTGGGGTTTTCTGCGGAACCTCGCCGCGTATTCCGGTTTGCTGTGCCGGGCGAGGCGGCGGAAGCGCCCTCCACAGTGCCAACTGCGGCTCAGCCGCCTTGATAAGTGTGCGCCTTGCACCGCACTCCTCGGCTCCCCTTGTTTACAAGGGGAGCTGTCAGCGAAGCTGACTGAGGGGTTGTATCCGTGACAAGGGAAAGCGTTTACTCTGATTTACTGCCCCACAATATCTCTCCGCGCTTCCGTCACCTCGGCGAAGCTTACCCCTTTTCTTTTGTAACCAAAAGAAAAGCCGTAAGACGGTAAAAGAAAAGTTTCGCCCCCTACTTTTAGCTTAGCGTTTCTTCACAAGTGCTATTAAGGCGTTGGTTTGCCCCTTTGCCGTTCTCCGCTCACGCTTCGGCTTTCGCTATTCTCGCGTTCGCGGACGGCGGCAGTCGAAATTCCTCGCTTCATCCTCCACAGGAGGCGCTCGGAATTTCTACCCGACGGGGGGAATAAACGCTCCACCGGAGACGGAGCGATTTCTAATCTCAACCGCCTCCCCGACGGGGTCCCGGGCGGTTTTTCAGTTTCCCTCGGATGCTCGACCGCCGGAGGTTCTTCGCACCGGCTGAGGTTATTTATTTTAATGCCGCGGCAAAAAGCGCACACTCCGCAAGGCGGCTGAGCCGCGATTGGCGCGGCGAGGCGGCTCCGCCGCAAGCCGCAGAATTTTCAAAAGTGCGTGCCGCAGTTAAGCCCACTGTTAGCGGGCTGCCCTCATCCGGCACTGTGCGGCGCAGCGCCGCACAGTGCCACCTTCCCCAAGGGGAAGGCTATGCGCTCCGTCTGCCTCGTTGTGCACGGCGGAGCCGAGGTTCGCGCCCTATATACCGCGCCGTTCGCCAAAGCAGGCAACAAAAAACCCGGCGGAGCCGGGCTTTTGCTTTAATATTCTGTGTGTATATAGTTTTTCGCAAGACCGCCCTCCGAGGTCTCGCGATAGTGGCTGTTCATATCCTTGCCCGTTTCGTACATGGTTTTTACCACCATGTCAAAGCTGATTTTTCTTGTGTTTGTGAGAAAATTTGCAAGAGAGAGGGAATTTATCGCACGCATTGCGGCAACGGCGTTTCGCTCGATACAGGGTATCTGCACAAGGCCGTCGATAGGGTCGCAGGTAAGGCCGAGCATATGCTCCATTGATACCTCCGCCGCATATTCAATCTGGTCAAGGTTCATTCCGCAAATTTCCGCAAGGGCGGCGGAGGCCATACAGCAGGCAGAACCTATCTCTGCCTGGCAGCCGCATTCCGCGCCGGAAATAGAAGCGTTTGTCTTGATAAGGTTGCCGATTATGCCGCCGGTGGCAAGACCCTTGAGAATGTCCTTGTCCGAAAGATTGCGCCTTTGCTGAAAGTAGTAAAGCACAGCGGGCACTACGCCGGAAGCGCCGCAGGTGGGGGCGGTAACAACCGTTCCTGTTGAGGCATTCTGCTCGCTTACGGCATAGGCATAGGCGCAGACAATGCGGTTTTCTCTCGTTTCGGCGCTTTCGTCCATGTGGTACTGATTATAAAGGTACGCCGCCTTGCGCTGTACGTTAAGCCCGCCGGAAAGGATTCCTTCCGTCGAAAGACCCTCTCTTATAGAGCGCTTCATGGTGTCCCAGATTTCCTCAAGATAAAGCCAGATATCCGGCCCTTCCATCTGCTCGACATACTGCCAGATACGAAGATTGTTTTTGCGGCAATATTCCGCAATTTCAGAAAAGCTGTTCTGCTTATAAACATCCGGCGGGGCAACATATTGCGAGCCTTCTATTCTTATGGCTCCTCCGCCTATGCTGTAAACTCTTGTTTTACCGATTTCCTTTCCGTCCTTGAACGCCTGCATATCCATGGTACACGGGTGGCGCAGTTCGCCGTCATATTCCGTGTCAAACACAATTTCGGACGGAATTGGCGAAAAGCTTTGGCGAAGAACGGCGTCCGTCATATGCCCTTTGCCGGTTTTGGCAAGGGAACCGTAAAGCGTAATGCGAAAGCCGTCCGCCTCCGGGTACTCGGATTTGAAGATATTTGCGGCGCGCTGAGGCCCTATGGTGTGGGAGCTGGAGGGTCCGCGGCCTATGCGGTAAAGTTTTTTAAGGCTTCTCATTTTATCCCCTTATTTCTCCTTGTGAATATAGAGAATTCCGAGGCAGCCCGGCCCGCAGTGTCCGGAAATGGTGCTTCCTGCTTCGGTATCAAGGACTTCCTCAAAATTATGATAGGACTTGATTTCCTCTTTCAGCGAATCTATAAGCTCCCTGTCGCAACCGCTCCATGTGAGGAAAATACGGTGCAAATCCACAGTATCGTCATCTCTGAGTCTGTCGCGGATATACTCGGAGGCGCATTTTTCAAAGCTGCCGCGGTATTTTTTGCCTACGCCCATTTTGCCATCGGTGACTTCAATGCATGGCTTGAGCTTAAGCAGGTTCGCACCCAAAGCGGCTACGCCGCTGCAGCGGCCGCCCTTGTGAAGAAATTCCAAATTGTTGAGAACAAAGCTTACATCCACCCTCGGAATAACGGTGCGAATGTATTCCGCAATATGCTCCGCGTCCGTTTCGCCCTTTGCAGCCTCCTCCGCTGCAAGCAGCGCAAGCTGCGCTATTCCGGTGGAAAGATTGCGGCTGTCTACCGGGTAAACATGACCCAGCTCCTCCGCGGCAATGCAGGCGTTTTGATAGCAGGCAGAAAAATCCGAGCTTATGGCAAAGTGGATTATATCAAAGCCTTCTTCCACAGCCGGACGAAATGCCTCAATATAGTCTGTTACGGAAACTGCCGACGTCTTTGGAAGTTCCTTTGTTTTGTCGTAATTATCAAAAATATCCTTGGCGCTTATCTCATACATATCTTTATATGCCCTTCCGCCGATTGTAACATAAAGCGGTATTACCGTAAGGTCATATTTTTCGATAAGTTCCGGCGAAAGATCTGCCGTGCTGTCAACAAATATTTTTATAGGTCTCATTATTGATAGGCCCCCGTTACATAGATTTTGTCTTTTACATTATACATCATTTTAAAAAAAATAACAGCTATTTTTTTTAAAATCATTTGACATACATAATTATTGTATAGAAATTTTGTTGTACTTCAGGTATAATATATCTGAATTAAACTCAAACGGAGATGTTTTTATGCATGATGAGCTTACGGCAAAAGATATAGAAAAGATGCAGAATGAGCTTGACTACCGCCGCATCGAGCTTCGCCCCCAGCTTATTGAAGAGGTAAAGCGCGCACGCGAATACGGCGATCTTTCCGAAAATTTTGAATATAAAGAAGCAAAACGCGCCAAAAACCGCAACGACAGCCGAATTCGCTATCTTCAGGCAATGATTAAAACCGCCGTGGTGATAGATTCAAAGTCCGAAGAAGGCGTCGTCGGGCTTTACGACAAAGTAACCGTATATATTCCGGAGGACGACGCAGAAGAAAGCTATCAGATTGTTACCGGAGTACGATATGACGTTTCAAGCGGTTTTGTAAGCAAGGAATCCCCCTTCGGCAAGGCGGTTTTGGGCAAGCGCGTGGGCGAAACCGCCACCGTTGAGGTCAACGAAAATTACAGCTATGACGTTGTCATACGCTCCATTGAGAAAATGGACGACGACGATTCCGCGCCGCTGGCAAGCTATTGAAATTTGAGCATAGAAACAAGGCGGAGCGAACGCTCCGCCTGTTTTTTTAGCCTTTTATATTCGTTTGTAATCCCCGCTATATAGTCTATTGAAACATTATAGAGCTTTGGGAGGTTATTTTGCCTCAAAACATATTTTTGTCGGCTGTTAAATTTTTATTGACATTTTTCCTATAATAGTGTATCATTTGAAACAGAAATGGGGGGTTTTTGTGACCAAGAAGGATAAAGAGATTCTTTTTTCAAATCCGCTTTTTGCTTCGCTTGGCCAAAGCGAATGCGAAGGACTTATAAAAAGCGGCCGCGCAAAAATCTGCGTCTTTGAAAAAGGAAAGGCCATTATGACAGCAAGCAGCTTTACCCGCTGTCTTATAGTAATTCTTAAAGGAAGCGCCTCTGTTTCAAAAATCGGCGCGGACGGCCGCCGCACGGTAATAAATATTCTTCGCTGCGGCGATATTTTCGGAATGGCAACGCTTTTTTTTGAACAGGATTTTCCTTCGGAAATTATTGCCGAAGAGCCCTGCCGCCTGGCAATTTTTCCGAAAGAGCTTGTGGAAGAAGCCTTTGCCGCTTCGCCGGAATTTGCAAAGGCCTATGTTACGCTTCTTTCTCAAAAAATTCATTTTCTCAATTCCCGTTTGAGCACGTTTACCGAAGGGGAAACCTCCGAGCGCTTTTTGCGCTGGCTGTCCGCCGTTTCAGGCGGCAAAACGGAATTCTGCCTTCCGTGCTCAATATCGCGCGCGGCCGAAACCATCGGTGTGGGGCGCGCGTCGCTTTACCGCGCAATCGGCGTCCTTTCGGAAGAAAAGGTGCTTAAACACGAAGGAAAAAACATCGTAATTCTTAAGCCCGAGCGGCTTTTAAAATAAATTTATCGGAGGAAAATAAAAATGAAAAAGTTTCTTGCAATTCTTCTTTCGCTGATAATAATCATCGGTGCAACAGCATGCTCAAAAACAAAAAAGACCGACGTCACCGTAAATATCGGCGTGCTCAAAGGCCCTACCGGAATGAGCGCCGCATGGCTTATGGACCAAAACGACCAAAAGCTTTCTGCAAATGAATATAATTTTACGGTTGCGGGCACGCCCGACGCTATTACTGGTCAGCTTATAAACGGAGATATGGATATTGCGGCGCTGCCGACCAACGCAATATCCGCCCTGTACAATAAGACAGAAGGCAAAATCTCTGTTTTGGGCGTGAACGCCCTCGGCGTACTCTATATTCTTGAAAACGGAAACAGCATAAATTCCGTTTCCGACCTTGCGGGAAAGACCGTTCTTGCTTCCGGCAAGGGCAGCACCGCAGAGTATGTGCTCAACTATATCCTTGAAAAAAACGGGGTCATTGCCGAAATTGTCTGGGCGGCGGAGCACTCCGAAGCCGCCACCCTTGCCCTTAAGGGTGATTACGACATAGTTATGCTTCCCGAGCCGTTTGTCACCAACGTAACCGCGAAAAGCGACGCCTTCCGCGTTGCTCTTGACCTTACCGAAGAGTGGGAAGCGCTTGGCAACGGCGAGCTTACCATGGGCGGAATTGCAGTGCGCACCGCTTTTCTTGAAGAGCACCCCGATGCGGTAAAAGCCTTTGTTGACGAGTACGGAAAAAGCGTTGCTTTTACAAACTCCCAGCCGGAAGACGCCGCAAAGCTTATAGCAAAATATGAAATTGCCGCCGAAGAAGTTGCAAAAAACGCAATTCCGCGCTGCAACATTGTCTGGCTTCACGGCAAGGATTACAAAGCCGTGCTTGAAAATTTCCTCGGCGTTGTTTATGACGCAAACCCTTCCGGAATCGGCGGTAAAATGCCCGGCAATGATTTCTATCTTGACTACTGATTGCCCTAAAGCATAGTGGCGTTTACAGGTATAAGCTGATTTTATTCACGGAAAAGGCGGTGAGCATATGAAAAGGTTTTTTGAGCACGTTTTCGTGCTCATATTCTGGCTGCTTGTGTGGGTATGCATTGCCGCCGCTGTGGGCAGCGAGCTTTTGGTTCCGTTCCCGACTGCCGTTTTTCTTAAAATAATTGAGCTTTGCCGGAAAAGCAGCTTTTGGCTTTCGGCGATAACCTCTCTTTTTCGTGTGGCAGAAGGTTTTCTTCTCGGCAGCGCCGTCGGCGTGCTTATGGCGGTTCTCACCGCAAAAAGCCGTCTTGCTTCGCTGTTTTTGCGCCCTCTTCTTTCGCTGATAAAGGCAACGCCGGTCGCTTCCTTCATTATTCTTGCGGTAATCTGGCTGGAATTCGGCAAAGTACCCGTGCTCACATCCATGCTTGTTGTAATTCCCGCGGTATGGGCAAACGTTGAAAAAGGAATTTTGAGCACCGATAAAAAACTGCTGATTATGGCGCACGGATTTTCGGTTCCCGAAAGCCGCATTCTTTCCGGAATATATATTCCAACGGTGCGCCCATACTTTTTGGCGGCGGTAAACAGCGCTATGGGTATGGCCTGGAAAGCCGGAGTAGCCGCCGAAGTAATTTGTCCGTACAAAAATTCCATAGGAACCGCTCTTTATAATTCAAAAATATATCTTGAAACAACCGAGCTTTTTGCCTGGACGGCCGTAACCGTGCTGTTGAGCGTGCTTTTGGAAAAAGCGGTGTCCGCACTTATAAAAAAGGGGGAGCGTCGGCATGCTTGAGTTTGATAACGTAAGCTTTTTTTACGGAAATGAAGCCGTATTTAAAAATTTCAGCTGTAATTTAAACGAAAACGAGGTAACTGGAATTCTCGGTCATTCCGGCTGCGGAAAGACCACCTTTCTTGAACTTGCATGCGGAATTTTAAAGCCGTTTTCCGGCACGGTAACGCCTTTTTCTGCAAAAAGCCCCTCTTTCATTTTTCAGGAAGACAGGCTTCTTCCCTGGAAAACCGCACTTGAAAATCTGACCTTTACTGGAATTTCCCCAAAGCGCGCAAAAGAGTATCTTTGCAAAACCGGGCTTGCTTCAAGCGAAGACAAATTTCCGGGTGAGCTTTCCGGAGGAATGAGCCGCCGTCTTTCCGTTGCCCGCGCCCTTGCCTTCGGCGGGGACTGCTTTTTCATCGATGAGCCGCTTCACGGTCTTGATATAAAAACCTCGGATGAGGTTTTATCCGTTATAGACAGCGAAATCTGCGGTAAAACCGCCCTTGTCATAACCCACAGCCCCGAAGAAGCCTTTCGCCTTTGCGACAGAATAATCGTTGCCGAAGGCCCTCCGTTCAGAATATCCGCCGATTTCAAAAAAAGCGATTTTGAAAGCCCTGAAGCTTTCAAAACCGCTTTGGAAAAAATCATATAAGGTAAAGCCCTTTGTCTTACGGCAAAGGGCTTTGTTTTTTATCAAAAGCTTACGCCGAACCTTTTGCAAAGCTCCTCTGCCCCATCGCAGCAAGCGCATTCTTCCTTTTTGCCAACCCCGGCTGCAATGTCCGCCGCGGCTTCTTTTGCGTCCTTTGCCACAAGACCGCTCATGCTGTCGGGATAAACGGAAAAATCCGCGTTTTCAAGCGCTTTGAGTATGGTGTCTTTAAACTGAGGTTTGTATGCCGCAAGACCCGGCAGGGATTTTATAAACTGCCGCGCCGTTATAGGCTTTTCGTCCGTTATGTGCGAAAGAATCGCTTCAATATGGGAATCAATCTTGTTTTGCCCGTCCCAGCGGGCATTGGCGCAGATAAGACCCAGGGCACGGGTTCTTATATATGAGTTGGGGGAATCCATCATCAAAAAGAACTCGTCTATATATTCATAAACCTCCGCCGATTTCTGACTTGAACCCAAAAGCGCGTTATATGCGTTGCAGCCGTCGCGCAGAACTTTTCCTGAAAGCTGTTTTATGGCGTACTCAACCTCTTTGCTCATAGCATTTTTTCTCCTTCAGAATATGTTTTTCCGCTGCGGCAACGGTGTTTTTCATAAGCATTGCGACAGTCATCGGGCCGACTCCGCCCGGAACAGGGGTTATATAGCTTGCTTTTGGCTCCACCGAAGCGAAATCCACGTCTCCGCAAAGCCTGCCTTCACCGTCCCTGTTCATTCCGACGTCTATTACCGCCGCTCCCTCTTTGACCATATCGGCGGTTATCATTTTTGCACAGCCGGCCGCCGCAACAAGAATATCCGCGCGGCGGGTGTGCTCGCCAAGGTTTCGGGTATGCCTGTGGCATATGGTTACCGTTCCGTTTTCGTGCAGAAGCATCATTGCCATGGGCTTGCCCACAATGTCGCTTCTTCCGACAACAACACATTCCTTTCCGTCGGGGTCAATTCCGTAACGGTGCAAAAGTTCAATCACTCCGGCAGGGGTGCAGGGCAAAAAGCCGTAATCTCCGCGCATAATATGGCCTATGTTTTCCGGAAGAAATGCGTCAACATCCTTTTCCGCCGGAATGTGCGCAAGGGCGCGCTTTGGGTCAAGGTGCTGCGGAATCGGCATCTGAAGCAGAATTCCGTCAACATCGCTGCGCTGCGCCAGCGAATCTATGATATATTCAAGGCTTTCCTGGCTGACGTTTTCCGCAAGAGTATAAAGCTCCTGCGCAATTCCGACTTCGGCACAGGCCCGCTGTTTGTTGCGTACATATATTTTTGAAGCGGGGTCCTCCCCCACCAGAATTACCGCAAGGCATGGGCGGCGCTTTTCGGAATTTACCATCGCGTCAACTTTTTCTTTAAGCTCTTCGCGCACTTTCGCCGCAATTTCTTTGCCGTCAATAATTACTGCCATCGGTAATTCCCCCTTTTATTGCTCCCCAAAGCTGTTTTCGCCGGAATCGGTTTCGTTTTCAGGTTCTTGTGAATTTGTTTTTGCGCCGGTGCCTTCGGCACATTCTTCGGAACCTACCTTTTTCTCCTCTTCCTTGGAAGCATTGTTCTTATAGTCCCATTTTCCCTCAAGCTTAAGCCTGCATTCCTCGGTATCCCTCCAGAGCGTTGGGGCATTTCCTGCTGCTTCGGCTTTTTTAATCCTTACGCGAATAACCGCAAAAGCAACTATTGCCGCAGCGGCCATAAGCGCGCCGAGAAGCTGAGAAACGCGGAAGCTTCCTATCATAAGGCTGTCGGTGCGAAGGCCCTCTATCCACATGCGGCCAAACCCGTTCCAGCCTATATAAAATACGAACATTTCGCCGTCCACCCTGCGCTTTTTCATAACAAGGCAGTACACAATCAGCCCGAGCATGCACCACGCAAATTCATAGAAGAAAGTCGGGTGCACCGGAATTGTGGGGTCCACATCCGCGCCCATCTGTTCCGAAGTATGAGTCATAATATATGACATTATGTTTGCGCTTGTCATTCCCCAGGGCAGAGTCGTGTTCGTGCCGAAGCACTCTCCGTTTACAAAGTTGCCCCAGCGGCCGATTCCCTGACCTATAAGCACCGCTCCCGCGGCAAGGTCAAGAAATGCCATGAAATTTACCTTGCGAAGCCTGCACCCGACAAAAATTCCGATTATTCCGCCGATTATTCCGCCGTAAAAGCCAAGGCCGCCGCCGCGGATATTGAATATCTCCGCCAGGTTGTCTTTATACATATCCCATTGGAACGCAACAAAATACGCCCTTGCGCCGATAATGCCCAAAACCATCGCAATAAAGATTACGTCAATGCCTCTGTCCATATCAATGCCGAACTGCTTTGCGTTTTTGTACATAAACAAAAGCGCCAAAAGAAATCCGACGGCGATTATTACGGCATACCAGTAAATTGAAATGTCTCCTATCTGAAGAGCTACGCGGTTTACGTCAAGTTCAAGCCCAAGCCCCGGAAATTTTATTGTATCGGTCAAAATATCATCTCCTTATGCTGATTAAATGTCACGGTTTTATTACGGAAAGCGCATAGTTTTCTGCGCTGTAAACATTGCGAACCCTTTCCATTACGGAATCCGGCGTTGCGAAAGCGGCTATATCCATAAGTTCTTCCGGCTCGACACCGGGAAAATAGCCGTTGAACAACATGGTGGCGACCCCTTCCGCCCGCTCCGTCGAACGAAGGTATCTTCCGTAAACGGATTTTTGCGCACATTCAAAAGCTTCGTTTGAAATTCCGTTTTCCATGGCGTTTATAAACTCCGCGCGTACGGCGTCGCATACCCTTTGAGGGTCTCTGGATTCGCCGGAAATCATAAGCGCAATATAGTCGCGCCCGCAAAAAACTTCGCTTCCGAATGTGGAATTTATGACGCCCTCGTCATAAAGGCTTCTGTATGCCGGAGTATAGTCGTCAAACAGCGCGTCGATAAAAATTTCATCAAGAACGCTTCCCTTAAAGTTTTCCTTTTCCGTTCCGGGTT
Source organism: Oscillospiraceae bacterium (assembly GCA_004556975.1). GTDB lineage: Bacteria > Bacillota > Clostridia > Oscillospirales > Ruminococcaceae > UMGS1668. The sequence goes on from SFFD01000004.1 coordinate 72,783, forward strand.
TGCCTTTAAAGCCTATGCTGAACATCGGCACCGAAACAGGAAGGTGCTGTTCCGTATAGTTTTGCACAACCTCTTCCGGCTCGCCGCAGCTTCCCCTTTCAATGAAAAACGGCTCTGCCGGCTTAAGAATTTTGTCTGCCGCCGAAATTACTTCGTCAACATTTATATCGCCCGCAGCGGCAAGCACCATATTGTGCAAATTATAGAACTTATCATAGCATTTGTAAAGCAGCTCCGCCGTTATGTGAGAAATCGACTCCTGCGTGCCCGCAATGTCAATTCTTACCGGGTTTTTGCTGTAAAGCGCGCAAAGCAAATTGAAAAGAACCCTCCAGTCGGGCGAATCGTCGTACATTCTTATTTCCTGACCGATTATGCCCTGTTCCTTTGCCACCGTTTCCGCCGTAAAATAAGGATGCGTAACAAAGTCAAGCAAGATTTCAAGACTTTCGCTGAAATTGTCGGAACAGGAAAAAAGGTACCCCGTTCTGTCAAAGGAAGTATACGCATTTGCAGAAGCACCGGTTTTCGCATAGCGTTCAAAAGCAGAGCATTCCTCGCTTTCAAAAAGCTTGTGCTCAAGATAGTGGGCAATTCCCTCCGGAAGCTTGATGAATTCTCCGTCTTTTTCTGTTTTTATAAGCGTATCCACAGAACCGTATGCAGTACCGAACACTGCATAGCTGCTTTTGAATCCCTTCATCTGCGAAAGCAAAACAGTAAGTCCCGACGGGTGTTTTATTCTGTAAAGGCTGCCGAAACGGCGGCTTTCTGTTTTTTCAATTTCGCAGTTCATTTTGCTTTGCCCCCTTCAAGAAAAAATACGGCGGAAAGCTTTGCCCGCTTTGCCATTGCGGCAACTTCCTCTGCAGTTATTTTGTCAATTTCCGCCGCGTCCTCTTCCGGAGTAAGAATAAGTCCGTCCAGAACACAGGTCATATACCAGTTGTCAATACCGCTGAGCGAATCTTCAACAGAACCGAGGCTGTTCTTTATAATAAGCTTTGTGCCGGCAAGCTCTTCTTCCGTTATTCCGCCGTTCGCTATATTCTCAAGCTGCCGCAAAATTTCTGATTGGGCTTCATCCCTGCTTTCAAATTCAATTCCGCAGTCAACGAACATAACCCCCGTACCTCTTTCAAAATGCGAGGTAACGTAATAGCAAAGGCTTAATTTTTCACGCACATTCATAAACAGCTTTGAAAAGGGCGTTCCGCCGTACATTGCGGAAAGAACCCTTGCGGCGTTTTTCTCTCGCTCCGTTGCGGGCGCTCCCATTCTAAAGCCCATAACAAGCTTGCCCTGAACTATATCCATGGCTTCTTTTGCCTCTTTGTGCTCTTTATAGGGCACCAAAGGCGCTTTTTCCGTTTCAAGCGGCTCTCTTTCCGCCAAAGCAAGGCGCTTTGCAAACACCTCTTCCACCGCTGCGGGGTCGCCCGGACCGACGAACATAATCTCTATGCGCGCGGTTTTGATAAGGCGCCTCCATGCGGCGGCAAGCTCTTCGCCGGTTATCTTTTCCGCTTCCTCTGCATAACCGTAGCGGCTTACGCCGAAGGGTTCGCCCTCAAATTCCATTTCAACAGCCCTGTGGATAGCGTATGTACGCTTGTCATTAAGGTCGCTGTTTATGGTATCTATAAGATACTCTTTCTCAAGCTCAAGGTCTTTTTTGGGAAAAAGTCCGTTTTCATCAAGGTTCGGGTCAAAAACAATATCAGAAAGAAGCTTTGCCCCCTCTTTCACCATTTCTTCCCCGTTTATTGCAAATTTGTCATCCGCAAACTGAAGCAGTAATTCAACAATCTGAAATCCGCCCTGTTTTGAAACATCGGCGTCAAGAATTGCGCCGTACATTTTCGCAAGGCGCTTGTTCAGTTCGGTAAAATCCGGGCAGCTTTTGCAGCCTTTTCTTAAAACAAACGGCACAAGGGCATTTACCGTTGCTTCTTTACGGTCAAGGGGAGTAATAAGGTTTACCGTGATTCTGTCAGATTTAAATTTTTCGTCCCGCACGGAATTTATATATACCTCATTACCTATTTTTTTTCTTATAAGCCTTCCCACTTTATTTCTCCTTATAATCCCGCCGCCGGCGGATTTTTTCATTTCATGTGCACATCAAGCTGATTAAACGGAAATTCCACATTGTTTGCGCGAAATTTTTCAATAACGCGCTCGTTCATTTTTCCCTTTGCTTCAACAATATCGTCCCACGGAGCATAGCCGCGGAAAAGTATTTCAACAGCGCTTTCCGCAAGGTTCGTTACCAGGGCGGTTGTCGGCTTGTCCCCGCGGATAAGCGGTTCTTCCTTCGCAGCTTCAAGAATCAGCTTCTTTGCAAGCTCAATGTCGGCGTCATACGCCACCGGAAAAACAAGCTCAAGCCGCCTTACTTTCATTCTGCTGTAATTAAGAATCGTACTGCTTGTAATTACGCTGTTTGGAATTATTACTTCCTTATAATCCGCAGTCTGAAGATGAGTGTGAGTAAAACCCACCTCTTTTACATAGCCCATAACTTCTTCAGAAGGGATTTCAATAAAATCTCCAACCGCAAAGGGCTTTGAAAGCACTATCATAACCCCGCTTGCAAAAAGGGCAAGCGTGTCTTTCACCGCAAGAGAAAACGCAAGGGCAAAAGCGCTGAACAGCGCCAAAACCGACGTTACCGGAATATCCAGTATCGACGCCGCAAAAAGCAGCGCCGCAAAATATATTACAAATTTAACCGTTCCCACGGTAAATTTCGTAAAAACGCCCGCCGCGTCACGCCTGGTAAAATATTTTCTGATAAAGCTCCCCACAAATTTCGCAAGAAAAAATCCAAGCACCAGAACAAGCGCCGCGGCAATTATCTGAACTCCGTATTTATCCCATATTTCCCCAAGCTTCATACCCTTCGTGCGCTCTTCAATCACGCCTATGGCGTCACTTGCGCCCGACACGGAAGAAAGAAAATAAATTTTCAAGCATTTCGCCCCCTAAACAGAGTACCGCTGTAAAATCACTCTTTTTTAAGCTTTGCAAAGTTCGCCATAAGCTTTTTTGTTCCTTTGGTATCAAAGGCAATTTCAAGCATAACGTCGCCCGCCATCGGGCTTGCCGAAAGCACCGTTCCGCCGCCGAATACCTTGTGGTAAACTCTGTCTCCTATGCCGAAGGCGGTTTGCCCGCCGCCCTTCGGCGCCGAGGAAAAGGTCTTTTCGGCATATATGCGGCCTGTCGGCTCTTCTTCAAAATGATAGCTTATATTTTGGCGCCGGCGTTCCGTCTCGTCAAAAAATTCCTTATATTCATCCGGAATTTCCTCAACGAAACGCGACAGGCGGTTGTGGTTTGTCTGCCCGAATATCATTCGGCTTGCCGCCGCGGTAAGATAAAGGTTGCGCTTTGCCCGGGTCATTCCCACATAGGCAAGCCTGCGTTCCTCCTCCATCTCGTTTATATCGTAAATTGCCTGCATTCCGGGAAAAACGCCCTCCTCCATTCCCACAATAAACACGCTTGGGAATTCAAGTCCCTTTGCGGAATGCAGCGTCATCATAAGCACGCTGTCGGTTTCTTCAAGGCGGTCAAGGTCGGTATAAAGGGCAACCTCCTCAAGAAAGCCCGAAAGCTCCGGCTGTTCGGCGGCCTCTTCATATTTCATAAGGTTGGTTTTAAGCTCACCTATATTTTCAATGCGGGCTTCGCCCTCCGTGCCCTGGGCCCGAAGCATATCAAGGTAACCCGTCCTTTCGCAAAGGCTGTCAAAAAAGCTTTCTGCGTCAAATTCCTCGGCCTCTTCCGCAAGGGCTTTTATTGTGTCGGTAAAGCGCATGAGCACGGCGCTGCGGCGGGAAAGGTCCGCATATTCATCCGCGTGCTCAAAAATTTCAAACAGGCTTTGCCCGGTAACCGCCGCAAGGCGTTCCGCCGCGGCAACAGTCGTGTCGCCGATGCCGCGCTTTGGTTCGTTGATGATTCTTTCAAGGCGAAGGTTGTCCGACGGATTTGTAATGACGGCCATATATGCCAAAAGGTCTTTAATCTCCTTGCGCTCATAAAAGCGCAGCCCGCCGATTACTTTATACGGAATTCCCGCGCGAACAAAGGCGTGCTCAATGCTGTTGGACTGGGCGTGCATACGGTAAAGCACCGCAAAGTCGCTGTATTTCTTACCGACGGAAACGCCGTCCAGCACCTTGTCCGAAACAAAGGCAGCTTCGGCGTCCTCGTCAACACAGCGGCGAACCGTTATTTTGCTTCCGTCGCCGTTGGCAGTCCAAAGAGTTTTTCCCTTTCGCTCTGTATTGTGCTCAATTACCTTATTCGCGGCAGAGAGTATGTTCTGTGTCGAGCGATAGTTCTGCTCCAGCCTTACGACCTTCGCTCCCGGGAACTGGCGTTCAAATGAAAGAATGTTTTCAATGGTCGCCCCGCGGAATTTATATATGGACTGGTCGTCGTCGCCCACAACGCAAAGATTTTTATATTTCTGCGCCAAAAGCGCCACCAGCATATACTGAACATGGTTGGTATCCTGATATTCGTCCACCATTATGTATTTCCACCGGTCCTGATAGTATTCCAGCGTTTCCGAACTTTCGCGGAAAAGGCGCACCGTTTCACAAAGAAGGTCGTCAAAGTCAAGGGCTCCCGCTTCTTTAAGCTCTTTTTGATATTCGGTATATACCCTTGCAACTACCTTAAGGCGAAAGTCGCCGCTTTTTTCCGCCTGGGCGGCAACCTCCTTCGGCTGTTCAAGGCGCTCTTTCGCGTGGCTGATAGCTGCGGCAATGGGGCGCGGCGCAAACTGTTTTTCATCAAGGTTAATCGCCTTAAGGCACTTTTTTACCGCCCTAAGGCTGTCGTCGGCGTCATATATGGTAAAGCTTTTGGGAATATCAATTTTTCCCCCGTCACGGCGCAGAATACGCACGCACATACTGTGAAAGGTTGAAGCAAAAACATCCGCCGCCTCTGTTCCAAGCTTTGTTACAAGGCGGTTTTTAAGCTCGTCCGCCGCTTTGTTTGTAAATGTAATGGCAAGAATATTCCAGGGGCGTACTCCGCTTTCAATAAGGCGCGCCACCCGCGCAATAAGCACCGTCGTTTTTCCGGAACCCGCTCCGGCAAGCACAAGCATGGGTCCTTCCTTATGCAGCACCGCCTCTGTCTGGCGGGCGTTGAGCGTATCGTAAAGTGAAGCCATATGCTGCCTCCGTACAATAAGTGATTATATAATAATAACATATCTCCTTCTTTCTATCAAGCAAAATTTACGGCGGGGGCACCTTCACCGCAGCGCCCGTATTCATGCCCAAATCCCCCGTTCCGGCATTTTTCCCCTCGCTTCCATATAATATTAACTCACATATATGCAAAATTGTGATGATGTTTTTCTTTTTTTAATCCGCCGCTTTTGCAAAAAACACGGCAAATGCCATAATTAAGAATGGGAAAATGCCCATATATAGAAATAGAAAAAGAAATAGAGAAAGAAATAGAAATAGAAATAGAAGTGAAGGAATAATTAAGGAAGCAGCACCGCATTTTTTG
>SFFD01000012.1 GCA_004556975.1 Oscillospiraceae bacterium
CATAAAATTCCCCCCGTTCCAAAATTACTTATGCTTTGCCGCAAAGGATTATTACATTTGACACGGCGGCAATATTAAAGTAAAATATAATATATCGTTTTTTTGGGAGGAAGATATATGCCGGAGGTTTCATTAACGGTTCTTATAATCGCGGCGGCCGTTTCGCTGTTTATCGGTTTCGGCGCGGCTTTTTTAATCCAGAATTCAAAAATTACTTCGATGAGGGCGGAACTTGACCATGCCCAAAAGGAAGAACAGGCGTATGCAAAAGCGGCGGAAACAGCTTCGCAGAAATGCGAAGCCCTTGCCGAAGATATGGCAAACGCAAAGGCGGAACTTGCGGGAAAAGATGTGGATATAAAGAATCTGGCGGCACAGGTATATGACCTTAAACAGGAAAATGCAAGCCTTAATAATGACAAAGAAAACCTAAACCGTCTTCTTGTTGTTGCAAAAGCGGAAAAGGCCGCAACGGAAGAAAGCAACAGACAGCTTAAAGAATGGATTGAAAAATCCAAGGGCGAGCTTAAAGATTCCTTTGCAAGCCTTTCAAAAGACATTGCGGAAAACAATTCCAAAGTTTTTCTTGAAAGCGCCAACGATAAGCTCGGTGACTTTGCAAAGACTCTCGGAGAGAATCTTAAAGGAAACAACGAAGCCGTAAGCGGAATAGTAAAACCTGTGGGCACAGAGCTTAAAGAACTGCATGAAAAGGTTGTGGGTCTTACCGAAAAGGTCGGCGGGCTTGAAAAGCAAAGCGGGGAGCTTAAAAACGCCACAGATATGTTAAGCAGCACGCTTAAAAACAATTCCCAAAGAGGAAGATGGGGCGAAGAACAGCTTCGCAAGGTGGCAGAGCTTTCCGGAATGGTGGAACACATAGATTTTAACGAGCAAAGCGTAAATAACGATGGCAACAGACCGGATATGATTATTCACCTTACCGGAGGACGGAATATTCCTGTGGACAGCAAGGCACCGATGAACGCATATCTGCAGTATCTTGATGATAATGATGAGCAAAGCCGCCAAAAGCACCTGTCAGAGCATGTAAAGGCGCTGAAAAATCACATTGATACTCTTAACAGAAAGGCATATTGGAAAAGCGAAGACCGCAGCGCAGAAATGGTCGCCATGGTTGTGCCTTATGAATCCGGTCTTTCCGCAGCCTTTACCGCGGACCGTGAAATCTTCAGTTATGCTATGGAAAAGAACGTTCTGTTGCTTTCGCCAATGACATTTTATGCGTTTCTTAAATCCGTTTCCGTTGGCTGGCAGGAAAATGCCATGAGCAAAAACGCAAAGGAAATTGCCGTCTTAAGCAAGGAACTTATTGACCGGTTCGAGAAATTTTTCAGCTATATGGACGGCATAGGCGGCGCGCTTGACAAGGCGCGCGCTCAATATGAAGGCGCAATGTCTTCATATAACCGCCGGCTTTCAATAACCTTTAACCGCTTCAAAGCGTTAAGCTCCGGAATGGAGGGCGGCGATGCGCCGGCTTTACCGGGGAATTCGGAATAAAATAAAAAAATAAGCCCGATGGCTTTTTAACGGCCGTCGGGCTTGATTTTTACATAAAGATAAAAAACAGCTTATTATTATACTTTCTTCGGTCGGTTTTCGTACACCATCCGAATTCCTTCAAGCGGAAGGCGTTGGTCAATGTAATTAAAAAGCCCGCGCTCGTTTTCAAAAAGACGGCTGAAGCCGCCGGTAGCAACAACTTTTGTTTCCGGTCCGAGCTCTTTTTTAATGCAGTACACCATTTTTTCTATTGCGCCGAGATAGCCGAGGTATGCTCCGGATTGCATGCTCGCAACGGTATTTTTACCGATGACCGCAGAAGGCTTAAGAATTTCTATTTTCGGAAGCTTTGAGGCTTTTTCATAAAGCGCGTCCATAGAAATTTTTATGCCGGGGTAAATTATTCCGCCGAGATATTCGCCCTTTGAGGAGACGGCGTCGCAGGTGGTTGCCGTACCAAAATCGACTACAATAATGGGCGCGCCGTATTTTCTTACGGCGGCGTATGCGTCAACAAGGCGGTCGATGCCGACCTCTTTCGGGTTTTCATAAAGATTCGGAATTTCACAGAAAAGGTTTTCACCGATTACATATGGGTCAAGACCGAAATATTTTTTAATTGCATTTGTGACGGAGTAGTTAAGTTGAGGTACGACGGAACTGATTACAACGTCGCTGATGGCACTCATGGCAATGTGGCGATAGTCAAAAAACTGCGATGCAAAAAGTCCAACTTCGTCGGAAGAAATATCCCTTTTTGAGCCAAGGCGAAATACGCCGATAAGCTCGGATTCATTATAAATACCAAATTCAATAGTCGTATTTCCAATGTCGATTACAAGAATCATTACTGCTTCTCCTTTGCTTTAACTAAGCTGTCAACAGCGGATAAAAAGCCCTCCGCAAAGGCGTTAAAGTTATGCTTTTTTGCAAATTCGCCGCAGGCTTCACCAAGAAGGCGGCGAGTTTCCTTATCGGCGGAAACAACCGCAGAAATCGCTTTTGAAATACTTTCCGCATTCTCCGGTAAAGCCAAAACGGCGCCGCCGGCTTCCTTAACAAAAGCCGCATTTTCCTGTGCGGCGGCAATTACGGGCTTTTTTGCGGAAAAAGCCCGCAAAAAATCTCCGTACTCTGCGGCATTGCCCTTAATAACGCTGCTTTCCGCAACAAAAACTGCGTCCGCGGCGGAAAGAACGAAAGGAATATCAGATTCGGGAACGCCGTCATAAAAGCAAACTCCGAAAGCGCCGCATTCCCTGGCGGTACGCCGCAAAACGGATTTATATTCCCCGTCGCCCACTATCGCAAGAAAAAAATGCTTGCCGAAATCCTTTACCGCGGCAATAAGCGCCCTTAATGAAAGCCCGGGGCAAAGCCTTCCGCAATAGCAAAGAGTAAAAACGTCGTCACCGGAAAAAGCGGCAACGGAATCATGAACAGAAACAGCCTCTTTGCAGGGATATTTGCCGTAAAGAACGGGCGGCGGGGCAATAAGCCGCCCGATTGGATAGTCGCACAAAAGCTTTGGATAATATCCAAAAACAGAGGCACACCGTAAAGAACGCGCAAAATTCTGTTTGAGCACCATGAGCACCGCATATGATGCTGAAGCGCCGGCAAGCCGCCGAAAGACTTCCGGGTACGAGCACGGAACTGCCGCAATGAGCACCGCACCGGAAACGGAAGCAATCTTTTTCGCTGCCGCAGCAGCAAAGGGCGTTACGGAAGCAAAAATAACCGCGTCAGGATTGAAAAGACCGGAAAGAACGGCGGAGTTTTGCTGCAACAGCCGACAAAAATTTGCATATTTCAAAAAACAAAACCGGGTTTTGCCGCTTTTTGAGTCAACGGAAGCTTTAAGAGAGAGAACGCCCTCCTCCCCGGAATATTCAAAATGCCCCGGGGCGGCGGCTTCTTCCTCTGCCGAAGATATAAAAAGAACGTTATGGGAATCGGCGGCAAATGACTTTGCAAGCTCGCGGTTTAAAACGGCGTTTTCGTGCTCAAGACGCAAAAGCTCTGTTTTGCCAAAGGTTTTTGCCTTGTTTTTGTCAAAAGGCAAAAGCCTGTCGTCAATAATAAGTATGTTCAAAAGCGTTTACCTCCGCCGGTCAGTAGAATATCAATGATATTTTTTCCGGTAAAGCGGAAGATATTCGCTTTTATACAGGCTTATTTTTCTATTTTGTCAACGTCGGAAAGTGAAAGCTCCAAAAGCTTTGAAACGCCCTCTTCCTGCATTGTAACGCCGTAAAGCCGGTCAGCGTGCTCCATTGTGCCGCGGCGGTGGGTGATGGCGATAAATTGAGTGTTTTCGGCAAGACGGAGCAAATATTCCGCATAGCGGTCAACGTTGGCTTCGTCAAGAGCGGCTTCAATCTCGTCCAGAATACAGAACGGAGCGGGACGAACCTTAAGTATGGCAAAATAGATTGCAATGGCAACAAAGGTCTGCTCGCCGCCGGAAAGCGAAGCAAGGTTGTTTATAATTTTGCCCGGCGGTTGAACGGTAATTTCTATTCCGGATTCCAAAACGTTGTCCGGGTCTGTGAGAGTAAGGCGGCCTTCGCCGCCGCCGAAAAGCTCGCAGAAAACAACCGCAAAATTGCCCGCAATCTGGGTAAACCGGTCAAGGAATATGGTGCGCATCTGATTCATAAGGCTTTTAATAAGACTGCGCAGCTCATCGCGGGATTTTTCCGCGTCGGAAATCTGCGTTTTATAAAATTCATAGCGCTCGCTGACTTCTTTATATTCTTCAATAGCGGCAAGGTTGACCGAACCAAGCCCTTTTATTTTGCTGCGCAGCTCGCCGAGGCGGCGCTGGGCCTTCTGCGGCTCTGTAATTTCAACGGCAATTTCCTCCGCCATGCTGAAGGTAATGTCATATTCGTCCCAAAGCTGGCTGATTATGCCGTCATATTCTTTCTGCATATCCGAAAGACGTCCACGTGCTTTTTCAAGCTTGACGGAAGCCTTTTCGCGTTCAGAAACAATGTTTTTCTGCGCTTCGCGCTCTTGAAACGTGCGCTGCTCAAGGTCCTGTCTGCGGGCGAAAAGCGCGGTAATTTCCGCTTCAATTTCCGCATTCAGCTTTTCAAGCTTTGCGCGCTCATCGGAAAGAGCGGCAATTTTTTGCTTAAGGGCGTCGTTCTGTGCTTCATATTCCTTTTTGTTAAGGGCAAGCTGGGCAATTCTTTCCTTTCGGGTGTTACGCCCGTTCAAAAGCTCGGTGATTTTTTCCTCAAGGTGCTCAACGGCGCTGTTAAGCTTTGCTTCGTCAAGGTCAACGGCAGAAAGCTGTTTTGCAACATCGCTGTCCTCGTTTGCGACGGCGGCCTCTTCGGCCGCAATACGCTCGTTTTCGGCAAACAGCCTGTCTTTGGCTACGCTGCTTTTTTCAAGAAGGGCAGAAAATTCCTCAATGCGCTTTTCGGCGCCGGAAATATCGTTTTCAAGCTTCGCTTTCTGTTCTTCGGCTTCGCTTCCTGCGGATTTTGCGTCAGAAATCTGTATGGTAAGGCGCTTTTTCTCGCTTTCCGCGCGGATTCTGTCTTCGCTTATGGTGCGAAGCTCGCTTTCCGTGGCAAGAATATCGGCGTCAAGCGCAGAAATATCGGCGTTAAGGCGGTCATACTCGCCCTGGGTAGCAGCAAGCTCTTTTGATTTTGCCTCGGCATTCTTTATCAGCTCGTCAATTTCCTGTCTGCGCGAAAGAAGTCCGGCTGATTTTACGCTTGAGCCGCCGGTAAGGGAACCGCCGGCATTGACAAGCTGACCGTCGAGGGTTACGATACGGAATTTATATCCGAATTTCTTTGCAATGGCAACGGCGCAGTCAAGGTCTTCCGCAACGGCAATTCGCCCTAAAATACTGCGCACGACACCTTCATATTTTTTGTCATATCTGACAAGGTCGCAGGCAACGCCGATAAACCCTTCGCAGGAAGAAAGCCCGTGTTCTTCAAGCCGGCTTCCTTTAACGGAAGTAAGCGGAAGGAAGGTAACCCGGCCGCGCCCCTGTTCTTTAAGCATTTTAATTGCGCGCTTTGCAGCTTCTTCATCGCTTACTACTATGTTTTGCAAAGCGGCCGCGGCGGCGGTTTCAATGGCAAGACTGTATTTGTTTTCTACGGAAAGAATCTTTGAAACGGGTTCAAGAATTCCGCGCAAAGCGCCCGCAGAGCCGCGGTCAAGAACAAATTTTACACTTTGACCAAAGCCCTCCATGCTGCGCTCCATATCCTGAAGAACCCTTGCCCGTTGAGAAAAGGCGTCGGCTTCTCTTGAGATTTTTGCGCGGCGCTCGTTAAGCGCAGAAAGCTTCTCCTCAAAGATTCTGCGCTTCATGGCAATTCCGTTTTTGCTGTTATTAAGGCTTTCCGATTTGTCTTCAATATCTTCAAGCAAGGCGTTGACTTCGGAAAGCTCTTTTTCATACACTTCAACAAGCTTTGCCTTTTCTCCGGCAGAAAGAGAAAGCTGTTCAATCCGCTCGTTATACTGCGAAACGTCGCCCTTTGCCGTGGCAAGCACAACGTTTATATGGCTGATTTCGGAATTGATATTGCTTACCGCTTCGGCATTTTCGGCAGATTTTGCAGAAAGCTGCGCCTTGCGGGCAAAAATATCGTTTCTTGCGGCGGAAAGAACCCCGCGCTTTTCCGAAAGCGCCGCAAGTTCGGCTTCTTTTTCAGAAAGCTCTTTTTGCTTTTCGGCTATGTCATTTTCACTTTCGCTGCCGAATTCAGAAAGCTCTTTAATCTCGTTAACAAGGCTTTCAATGCTTTTTTTGTTGTGCTCAATTTCGTTTTCGCAAACGGCCTCATCCTGCTTCATTTCGCCTATGGATTCTTTATTTTGCGAAACGGAATTTCTTCGGCTTTCAACGGCAAGATCTATTCCGCGAATTTCTTCGGAAATGGAGCCCATTCGCTCTTCAGCCTTGTTATAGTCTTCATCAAGTGCATCATATTCGGACTGATAGACGGAAATGGTGCTGTTTTGTTCCGCAAGCTGCGATTTAAGATAATGCAGGCGGCGCATCCAAAGAGAAATTTCAAGGGTTTTCTTTTCGTCAGAAAGCTCAAGGAATTTTTTCGCTTTTTCAGACTGCTCCAAAAGCGGGCCGACGCGTTCTTCAAGTCCGGCAAGAATATCGCGAAGGCGCAAAAGGTTGTCGTCCGCTTTAACAAGGCTGCGTTCGGCTTCCTCTTTGCGATAGCGGAACTTTGATATGCCGGAGGCTTCTTCAAAAATTTCACGGCGTTGGTTTGGCTTTGCACCGACAATTTCGGAAATTTTGCCCTGGCCGATAAGGGAATATCCATCGCGGCCGAGACCCGTATCCATAAAAAGCTCGTTCACGTCTTTAAGGCGGCACACCTTTTCGCATATGCGGTATTCGCTTTCGCCGTTGCGATAGTACTTTCTGGCGATGACGACTTCGTCGTTATCCACAGGAAGGCTTCTGTCGCTGTTGTCAAGACAAAGGCGCACTTCCGCAAAGCCGTGAGCATGGCGCAGCGCGGTTCCGTTAAAAATAACGTCCTCCATTTTGGCGCCGCGAAGCGCCTTTGTGGACTGTTCGCCCAAAACCCAGCGAACGGCGTCGCTTATATTGCTTTTTCCGCTTCCGTTTGGGCCGACAACAGCGGTCATGCCGCGGCCGAAATTAAGGCGGGTTTTATCGGGAAATGATTTGAAGCCCTGAAGCTCAAGATATTTTAAAAACAATTTGTCACTTCCTCGTTTTATATATTGAATGGAACTTGTGTTCAGAAATCACTTAAACAGCGGCGATTCAGGATTGACGCAAAAATCGCCCGGGGAAAGGGCACTGTCCTCTTTAACACGAATATCATATCCAAGGCTCTGCCAATATTCAATATTGCTGCGCTTTTGACCGGTGCATTTTGAAATGTCGCTTTTGGAAGCGGAAAGTATGTACCGCCCCTTTGGAAGGCGCGTGAGCATGGGCGCGATTTTTTTGCGGAAACGCAGGCTTTCTGCAATTTCACGAAGCGCAGGATGATAAGGGCCCGCCACAAGGCTCTCTTCAAGAGAACGCTCTGCGTGAAGCCCAAGGCGTATTACATTTATGCCGTAAAAGTCAAATATATCAAGAAGCTCCGCGCAGAGGTCGGCTGCTTCTTCCAAGGACTGCGGAACATATTCACCGTTTTCGTACCACTTTGCCATAAGCGTGTTTTTGAGCACAAGCGCAGGGTATATGCGCATGGTTTCAGGGCCAAGCGCGGCAAATTGAGCAGCCGTAATAATATCCTTTTGCCTGCTGCTTCCGGGCAATCCCGTCATCATCTGAAGCCCAAGGGAAAAACCCGCGGCTTTAATCAGCGCGCAGGCGCGTTTTGTGTCCTCGAAGCTGTGTCCGCGCAGGTTTTTCGCCAAGACCTCATCATCGCTGCTTTGAGCGCCAAGTTCGACGGAAGTTACGCCGTATTCCTTGAGCACTGAAATTATATGTTCGTCAATGGCGTCCGGACGGGTGCTCAGGCGTATTCCGGAAAAAGCTCCCCGCCGAACCCACTTCGCCGCAGGCTCAAGCAGGCTTCGCATAAGCTCCTCCGGAATCATGGTAAAGCTGCCGCCGAAAAATGCAATTTCTGTTTTGCTGCCAAAGCCGCGAAGCTCCTTTGCGGCTTTTTTCAGGGTTATATCGACTTCTTCCGGCGTTGGCACGCCGGATTCACCGGTTATGGAATTCTGGTCGCAGAACGAGCATCTGTGGGGGCAGCCCACCATGGGCACAAAAAAGGCAACGTTCGCGTGTTTCATTCTCCCATCAGCTCCAACGCTTCTTTTGCAGCAAGCTGCTCTGCGGATTTTTTGCTTTTGCCGATGCCGTGACCGATAATGTTGCTGTTGAGCATTACGTTAACCTCAAAGCGCTTGTCGTGGTCGGGGCCGGATTCTCCCACAAGGTCATAGTTAAGCCTTTCCTCCGGGTTTTTCTGAATAATTTCCTGAAGAAGGGTCTTGTAATCCTTGAAGGGAACATTTTCAACATGGGCAAGAGCACGCTTCACAAATTTGAGCACGAATTCGGTAGCAGGTTCAATTCCGCCGTCAAGATATATTGCGGCGAGCACCGCTTCAAAAGCGTCCGCAAGAATCGAGGGGCGTTCACGGCCGCCCATAAGTTCTTCGCCGTGGCCAAGGCGTAAAAATTCGCCCATATGCAGTTCTGTTGAAAACTCGCAAAGGGATTTTTCACAGACCAGCGAAGCGCGCAACTTTGTAAGCTCGCCCTCCGGCAGCTCCGTGTAGTTTTCGAAAATATAGTCGGAAACTATGATGCTCAAAACCGCGTCGCCGAGGAATTCCTGGCGTTCGTTGTATTCGATATGCCCCCTCGCTTCGTTGGCATAGGAGGAGTGGGTCACGCCCACCTCAAGAAAATGTATGTTTTTAAAATGATAGCCGAGGTTTTCCTCAAGATTATGTAAATTCTGAAAGCTGTTTGTCGTGCTCACGGTTCATTCCTCCTTTTGCGCAGCAACCGCCGCGGAAATGGTTCCTATAACGTCCTGTTCGTAAAATGCTTTCGCTTGGCGAACGGCGTTCATAAACGCCTTGGGATCGCTGCTTCCGTGAGCCTTGATTACGGGCTTCGCTATGCCAAGGAGAGGCGCGCCGCCCCTTTCGGTATAGTCCATGCTCTTTTTGAAGTCCGTCAGCGCGCCCTTCATGGTCAGCGCGCCGAGCTTGGTAAGAAGTCTGCTCATCATAACGCCCTTGAGCTTTTTGCCGAAGGCGCTTACAAGTCCCTCGGTGAGCTTGAGCACGATATTTCCCGTCCAGCCGTCCGCAACGGCAACGTCGCAAACGCCTTTCGGCAGATCTCTCGGCTCTATGTTGCCGATAAAATTAAAGCTTGCGGATTTCATAAGCTGATAGGCTTCCTTTTGCAGCTCGCCGCCCTTGCTTTCCTCCGCGCCGATGTTTATAAGTCCCACCTCGGGGTTTTTGACGCCCTCAAGCTTGTTCATATATATGCTTCCCATGGAAGCGAACTGGCAGAGCATTTCCGGGCGGCACTCCACGTTTGCGCCGAGATCAAGGAGCATATAGCTTCTGTCAAGACCGGGAATTACGGAGGCAAGCGCCGCGCGTTTTATTCCCTTAATGCGCTTTACAATAAGGGTTGCGCCCACGACTATGGCTCCGGTGCTGCCCGCGCTTACAAAAGCATCGCCGCGGCCGTCCGCCAAGGCCTTAAGCCCCACCGCAAGGGAGCTTTGTTTATATTCTTTCAGAATTTCCGTCGGCTCGGCGCAAACGGGCATAACCATGGGTGCGTCGATGAACTCAAAGCCGGAAATATCGTTTTCTTCACAGATTTTGCGCATTTCGGCTTCGTTTCCCACGGCAACAATGTCAACTCCAAGTTCCTTTGCGGCCATTGCCGCACCAAGAATCGGCGCTTTCGGGGCGTTGTCGCCGCCGTACATATCAATTATAACTTTCATAAAACCGCCTCCAAACCGGCAATGGCTCTTTCGGCAAGCGCGGCATAGCGCTCGTCCTTGTGGCGTATCTTCTTTTCAAGCGGAGGCAAAATTCCCATATTTGCGCCCATGGGCTGGAAATTGTCTACGCTTTCGTCCGTGATGTAGTTTACAAGCGCGCCGAGCATGGTTTCCGGCGGAAGCACCAAAGGCTCCTCGCCGCTTGCAAAGCGCGCGGCGTTTATTCCCGCCAAAATACCCGTGGCGGCGGATTCCGTGTAGCCCTCAACTCCGGTGAACTGTCCCGCAAAGAACAGCCGCGGCTCGCTTTTAAGGGAAAGCGACTTTGAGAGCAGACGGGGCGAATCCATAAAGGTGTCCCTGTGCATAACTCCGTACCGAACAAATTCCGCGTGCTCAAGTCCGGGAATCATGGAAAAAACCCGCTTCTGCTCGCCGAATTTCAAGTTGGTCTGGAACCCGACTATGTTATACATGGTTCCGGCGGCATTTTCCTTGCGAAGCTGAATGTTCGCCCAAGGGCGGCGGCCTGTGTGGGGGTCGATAAGCCCCACCGGGCGCAGCGGTCCGTAGCGCAGGGTATCCCTTCCGCGCCCCGCCATAACCTCAATGGGCATACAGCCCTCGTAAACCTTGGGGTCGGCGACATCGAAGTCGTGCAGGGGAGCGCGCTCCGCGGAAACAAGCGCGTCATAAAAGGCGTCGTACTCGTCCCGCTCCATGGGGCAGTTGATATAGTCGGCTTCTCCGCGGTCGTACCGCGCGCCCATAAATACTCTGTTCATATCTATGGAATCCGCGACGACAATGGGCGCAACGGCGTCGAAGAACGAAAGAGTTCCGCCGAATTTTTGCCGCAGGCTTTCCGCAAGAGCGTCGGAGGTGAGGGGACCTGTTGCAACTATCACAATTCCATCGGAGGGAAGCTCCGTCACCTCGCCGGTGACAACTTCAATGTTCGGGTCGGACTTAATCTTCTCCGTAATATATTCGGAGAACAGCTCCCTGTCCACCGCAAGCGCGCCTCCGGCGGCAACGGAGGTTCTCTCCGCCGCCTCCATGGTCAAGGAGCCGAGGCGGCGCATTTCCTCCTTGAGCAGACCAGCGGCGGACTCAAGCCGCATTGCTTTCAGTGAATTGGAACAGACAAGCTCGGCAAAGCCGTCGCTTTTTTGGGCGGGAGTGCGTTTTTCGGGCTTCATTTCGCAAAGCCGAACGGAAAATCCCAAAGATGAGAGCTTGTGTGCGGCTTCGCATCCGGCAAGCCCCGCGCCGATAACGGTAATTTTATTCATTATTTCTTCTCCACAGGTCTTTCGTAGGTGCAGTCCGGATTTGAGCAATAGATTTTCGCTCCGCGGCCCTTCTTCTGCAAAAGGCTCTTTCCGCAGGTGGGACATTTTTCCGCAATAGGCGCGTCCCAGGTCATAAAGCGGCAGGTGGGGTTGTGCTCGCAGCCGTAATAGGACTTTCCGGTTTTGGACTTCTTCGCAAGAACCTTTCCTCCGCAGAGAGGACATTCGCCGGGGGTTTCCACAACAATGCGCTTTGTGTTTTTGCAGTCCGGGTAGCCGGGGCAGGCAAGGAACTTGCCGTAACGACCGTTCTTAATCACCATTTTGCGGCCGCATTTTTCGCAGACCACGTCGGTTTCTTCTTCCGGAACCTTTATTTTTTCGTTACCCTGATTTGCCTGGGCAATTTCAAGCTCTTTTGAAAATTCGTCATAGAATTTTCTCATCATGCTTACCCAGTCGACTTTTCCCGCTTCAACCTTGTCAAGATCCTTTTCCATCTTTGCGGTAAAACCTACATCTATTATATTAGGAAAATGCTCGCGGATAAGATCGGTTATAACCATGCCAAGGCTTGTGGGTTTAAGGGATTTGCCTTCTCTTTCAACATAGTTGTGCGAAATAATGGTGGTGATAATGGGGGAATAGGTGCTTGGGCGTCCGATTCCGTTTTCTTCAAGCGCCTTGATAAGCGAAGCTTCGGTAAAGCGGCTCGGCGGCGCGGTAAAGTGCTGGTTTGGCTTAAGCTCTTTTACTTTAAGCACATCGCCCTCGGCGGCGTGCTTTGGAATAGAGGACTTTTCTTCGTCGCCGTAGGGATAAAGAACGGTAAAGCCGTCGAATCTTACGGTAAAGCCCGAAGCCTTAAAGCCGTAATCTCCCGCGGCTATATCAATAGAAACCGTATCATAAAGCGCGGGAGCCATCTGGCTTGCGATGAACCTGTCCCAAACAAGCTTATAGAGCTTATATTGGTCGGAAGAAAGGCAGTCCTTAAGCTTTGCGGGAGCAATCCCCGGCATGGTGGGACGAATCGCTTCGTGCGCGTCCTGCACGTTTCCTTTGGATTTATACACCTTTGCGGAGGAAGGCAGATACTCTTTTCCGTAAGCCTGCTCAATATATTCCGCCGCCGCGGCTTTAGCCTCTGCGGAAACACGAAGCGAGTCGGTTCTCATATAGGTGATAAGACCCACGGCGCCCATTCCGGGAACATCCACGCCTTCATAGAGCTCCTGCGCTATGCGCATGGTGCGGCGGGACTGAAAGCCGAGCTTGATGGAAGCCTCCTGCTGAAGCGTGGAGGTAATGAACGGCGGAGCGGGCTGCTTTTTTCTGATGCTCTTTTTAACTCCGGAAACAACGAAGGGTACGTTCTTCAGCTCCGCCAAAACGGAATTTGCTTCCTGCTCGTTGTGAATATCAAATTTTTCGTCATTTTTAGTTTGCAGTTTTGCGGCAAATGCGGAAGTTTCGCCTTTTTCGCAAAGCTTTGCGTCAATGCTCCAGTATTCTTCCGGAACAAAGCCCTGAATTTCGCGTTCGCGGTCTACGATAAGGCTTACGGCGACGGACTGAACGCGCCCTGCGGAAAGGGAACTTCCCCCGCGGATATTTTTCCAAAGGAACGGGCTTAGCTTATACCCCACAATGCGGTCAAGAACGCGGCGACCCTGTTGAGCATTTACCAAATCAAGGTCAATGCAGCGGGGCGCGGCCATGCCCTGCTCAACGCCATAGCGGGTAATTTCGTTAAAAGTAACTCTGTTCGGCTCGTCCATGGGAATTCCCAAAAGCCGCGCCAGATGCCAGGAAATAGCCTCTCCCTCACGGTCAGGGTCAGTTGCAAGATATACGTTTTTTGCTGCAGCGGCCTCTTTTTTAAGGCTTCGTACAAGGTTCTCTTTGCCGGAAATAAGAATATACTGGGGAGTAAATCCGTGGGCGGTGTCAATTCCCAAGGTGGTTTTGGGAAGATCGCGCACGTGCCCCATGGAAGCCGCTACTTCATAGTCCGGCCCAAGATATTTTTCAATGGTTTTTGCTTTGGCAGGGGACTCCACAATAACAAGGTTTTTTGCCCCTGTTTTTGCGGAGCTTTTTTTGCTTTTGGTTTCCTGTGCCATAATAAACCCCCTAAATTATATTAAAAAGTGTTGCGGCGGCAAACAGCCGCACACGTCTTTTCGAATTATTTGCTTTGGTAAATGTTAAAAAACGCCGCAAGACAGCGCGGAATTAAATGCAAAAAAGCTGCTTATTATTCCAGCCGGAACCGCCTTCCTGCAACCGGCCGGATAAGCCCGAAAATTTCAAGCTCGGTAAGTGCGGCGGAAGTCTGACCGGAAGAAAGTTTCGCAAGGTCGGAAATTTCATCAACAGAAAGCGGCTCAAAATCAACAGCGGCATAAACCGCTTTTGCTTCCGGCGAAAGGCCGGGCGGAGCCGGCCGCTTGACGCGCAAATCGTTTTGACGCGGAGTATGCTCCGGAACAGAACGGGAAAGACTTTTTTGTTCGCGGCTTCGCTGAGAAAATTCATTTTTTGCGGCGGCAAAAATTTCAGGATATGCATTTTCATATTCCGAAAGAATGTCTTCCGCGCTTGCAACTGCAACGGCGCCGCTGCGCAAAAGCTTAAGCGTGCCTTGAGAAGTAGGCCTTAAAACATCTGCGGGAACGGCAAAGACGTCACGGCCCTGTTCTGCGGCAAGGCGCGCGGTAATTGAAGTTCCGCTGCGGGCAGCGGCTTCAATTACGCAAACGCCAAGGCTCATGCCCGAAACAATGCGGTTGCGAATGGGGAAAAAGCTGGATTGCGGCTTCGTATCCGGCGCAAATTCGCTGATGACGGCTCCGTTTTCCATAATACGCTCTTTAAGTTCCTCGTTTTCAGCAGGAAAGGTGTTGCAGATTCCGCAACCCTGCACCGCAACGGTCTTTCCGCCGGCGGAAAGACATGCTTCGTGACAGGCGGTGTCGGTTCCTTTAGCCATTCCGCTTATAACCACCGCGCCGGCTGCGCCGAGTCCACCGGCAATTATTCCGGAAATGCGCTTTCCGTAATCGCTGATGTTCCGTGTGCCGACTGTGGCAATGGCGGGCATCCTGTTAAGGCAGTCAAGGTCGCCCTTGGCATAAAGAACCGCAGGCGCGTTTTTAATTTCAAGCAGCTTTTGCGGATATTGGGGTGAGGTGCGGCAAAGCACATCGGCACCGAAATTTTTTGCCGTTTCAAAGGCGGCCTGCGCCGCAGAAAGCTTCGTTTTGCGAATACGCAGTGCGTCAGCCTGAGAAATTCCGCCGACTTTAGCTATTCCGCTTTCTCCGGAAAGAAAAAATTCCTCCGGATCGGGAAATTCTTTCAGCACGGCGTCCAAAAGCGGACTTCCGGGCTGAACCGCAAGTCCAAGCCATACCCAATGTAATAAACTCATAGTGTGTTACCTGAATCAAAGTTAAATTCCGGTTTGAACGGTGGCGGAGTATATCAAAATCGCGGCAGCGGAAGCCGCGTTAAGGCTTTCCGCGCGGCCGGGCATAGGAATCATAACCGTTTCATTACAATTTGCAACGGTTTTTTCGGAAAGACCGTTGCCTTCGTTGCCGATAACAATACAGCTTTTTGAAGCAAAGCTTACCTCGGGAAGCAGTTTTGCCTTATTGCTCAAAGCCGCGGCATAGGTTTTTATTCCGTGCTCATGCAGCTTTGCAAGCCCCTCCTCCGTGCTTGAAAGCGTAAGAAAAGGCAGACGGAACAGGCAGCCCATGGTGGAACGAAGCACCTTCGGCGAGTACACGTCCGCGCATGAGCACAAAAGAACCCCGCGCACATTCATTGCTTCACAGGTGCGCAGAATAGTGCCTATATTTCCCGGGTCCTGAAGTTCCGAAAGAAGCACAAAAACTCCTTTCTGCTCAAAATCGGGGGGATTTTCCGCCGCGCGGCAAACCGCAAAAACCCCTTGAGGAGTTTTTGTTTCGCCGATTTTTTCCGCAACGCTTTCACTTATATAAAAGGTTTCAGCCGATTGGGAAATAAGCGGAGCAATATATTCGGAATAACGCTTTTCGGCGTCATTTGTAACGAAAACACGAATAACCTCGGCGTTGCTTTTAATTGCTTCAAAGCAGGCTCTTGCTCCTTCAACGACAAAAAGACCGGAAATTTTTCTTGCCTTTTTGTCACGGATAAGTGCAGAAACCTCTTTTATAAGCGGATTTTCACGGCTTGTAATAAGCATAGGTTATCTCCGTAATTTTGTAAAATCAGTAATTTTTAAGGAAGAAAAAGCACCCAATAAATTTATCTTTATATAAAGCAATTCGCCCGAGCTAAAATAACCCGGGCGTTTTTTGTCGAAATTAAAGGGCCTGTTTTGCCTGTTCGCAAAGAGCAGTAAAGCCTGCTGCATCGTGAATTGCCATCTCGGAGAGCATCTTTCTGTTAAGAGTTACACCGGATTTCTTGAGACCGTTCATGAAAGTGGAATAGTTCATTCCGTTCATTTTGCAGCCGGCGGAGATACGGGTAATCCAGAGTTTTCTGAACTCTCTCTTTTTCTGTTTTCTGCCGATGAAAGCATAACGACCGGATTTCATAACTGCCTGTTTGGCAGTTCTAAACAGTCTGTGTCTTGCGCCATAGTAACCTTTAGCAAGCTTTAAAACCTTTTTTCTTCTTTTATGGGACATGATCCCGCCTTTAACACGAGCCATTGTTATTTAACCTCCGTAATTTGTCTTGTTTTTGTTAATTGAAAGAAATCAAGCTGCCAAAGGCCGATTAGGCGTAAGGCATAATCTTTCTGAGCTTCTCCATGTTGGTGCAGTCTGCATAGGTTGCGTGACGGAGATTACGTTTACGTTTGGAATCCTTGCTCTGAGAGTTGAGCTTGTGGGATTTGAAAGCTTTATTGCGTTTTACCTTTCCGTCTTTGGTGAAGCGGAAACGTTTCTTTGCGCCAGAATGAGTTTTGAGCTTTGCGTTCATTTTAGTGTTCCTCCTGATAAATCATTGCAAAAAGCAAATATTAAACGAACTTATTTTTGAGATTTGGAAGAGATAACAACGACCATGCTTCTTCCTTCAAGTTTAGGCTGTTTGTCAACGCTGCCCACTTCGGCACAGCCGTCAATAAACTTTTGAAGAATTGTGGCGCCAAGCTCCGGATGAGCCATTTCTCTTCCGCGGAAGCGCACGGAAACCTTAACCTTGTTGCCGTCGCTTAAAAATTTAATGGCGTTGCGAAGCTTTGTGTTGAAATCGTTGATATCAATGTTAAGAGAAAGCCTTACTTCCTTGACCTCGATTATCTTCTGGTTTTTCTTTGCTTCTTTTTCGCGCTTTGCCTGCTCAAAGCGATATTTGCCGTAATCCATAATGCGGCAGACATGCGGGATGGCAGTGGGCGCAATCTCTACGAGATCAAGATTTTTTTCCGCGGCGATCGCAAGGGCATCTTTCACCGAAATAATACCAAGCTGAGAGCCGTCGGAGTCGATCACGCGGACTTCCTTTTCGCGGATCTCCTCATTGATGAGCAGTTCCTGTTTTGCTATGGCTTAACACCTCCAAATAAAATAAAAAAAGTGCGATACAAAGAAAGCACCGCACAGAGTCATTCCGATTAAGGGTAATCCTTAAATCGGAGCCTTGTTTGCCGCACCTCATATTTTAATGGGACGGCGAGAACGGTTCGTTCTGCTTCTTTGTAAAATATATTATATAGTCAAAAAAAACCTTTGTCAAGAGGGTAACGGATATAAAATAAAAGAATTGCGGAGGTAAAAACAAAATCATGCCGAAAGGGCAATTACGGCAATTCCGGCGGAAACTACACATACCAAGGTGCCAAGCAAAAATTCTCTTACGGTGTGGCGCTTTGTTACAAGCGAAGCCCAGAATATTGCGGCGTAAAGCAGCGCAGAGGGCAAAAGTGCAATCGGCCCAAAGTAATATGTGGCAAAAAACATGGGGCTTGTAACACTGCAGGCGTGGCCGCTGGCGCGTATCTTAAACACCTTATTAAAAAGAACAAGAAAGAGCAGGGAAGCAAGATATGCCGTAAAAATTGTAAGCACGGGCTTTGAGAATCCGGCGGTCAGGGCGTAAATAAATCCGCCGATATAGCCGATTACGCTGAAAACAAAAGCGGTTTTTCTTTGCGCGGGGCGTCCGCCCTTTTTAAGAGGGGGTACAACCTCCGCAAACGGATAGGCAAGGGCCGGAATTACTGCTAAAAAGAGGAGTGCGGCGATAAATTCGCCGCTGTTTGCAAAAACCCCTTCGTGGAAAAGATATAACCCGGCAAGCAAATATGTTACCATAAACGGAGGAATTGAAATAATGCGGATAAACATTGCAAATTTATTTTTCAACAAATCACCTCAAAGCAAAAGTAAAATATATTGTACCAAAAATACAATAAAATTGTTAAGGAAGTGTGAAAACGGTGCGAAACAAAAAACTTCACACCGTATATTGTTATACCCGGATTTCTTTCCCGAAGTGGAAAGACCAGATTACCGCTCCGGCGACCTCCCTACCGAGGGACACGGAGAGCAGGCGTTTATACATAAGAAGCTGTGCGGCGTACCGCTCCCGTAGTTCTTCGATGTTTTCCACATAGTCGGTTTTGTAGTCCAAAATATACAGCTTGCCGTTATCTTCAAAAACGCAGTCGGCAACGCCCTGTACCGTAATTTTGTCATCTGCGGAAGCGTTATTATAGCCAAGTTCCGCCGCGGGCAGGCTTTGAAGAAAACGCAGTTCTCTTTTTACCATAGGCGAATTCCTGATTTTTGCATAAAGCCCGCTTGCAAAAAAGGCGCGCACTCTTTCCGTATTTACGGTTTCCGCCTGCTTTTGGGTCAAAAAGCGCAGCTCGGTAAGCCGCTTAAGCTCATTTTCGGGGCTTTCCTCCGCCCTTTTAAAGTCGCAGAACTGCATAAAGGTATGAAGCGCGGTTCCTCTTGCCGCGCCGGAAAGCGCGCCGCTTTGCGGTACGGCAGAAAACAAAAGCTTTTTGTGCATTTCTCCGTGGGTAAGCTCTGAAACTCCTGCCTTGACGGGGATTTTTTCCGCCGCCGCAAACGGGTAAACCCAGCGGATGTTTTCCGAAAGAGTTTCTGTTATTTTTGGGTCGGCTTCTGCACGCAAGAATTCCTCCTCGGGCTTTTCCGACGCTTCGGCGTTTTCGCTTTCGGGTTTGATTACCGCAATGTTCCAGCGGGCGTCGTCGCGCAATATTTCGGATTCCGAAAGTCCTGCCATGGCGCGCAGATCAACGGCGTCCGGATGGCGCAAAAGCGCCGAAAAAATCCAGTCGGATTCACGGCTTGCGCCGGAAATGTAAAACGGGTCGATTCTGCGCCCGCTTCCGCGGACGCCCTCGGCAAGAGAGGCAAGATACTTTTCGGGATTTTTGTGAGCACAGGTAATGATAAGGTTTTCTTTTGCGCGGGTCATCGCCACATAAAGAATCCGCATTTCCTCCGCAAGGTTAAGGCGGCGCAGCTCGGTTTTAAGTGCCTCGCACGGAACGGTGGAAAATTTGACTCCGGTTTCCCGGCTTCTGCGGGAACAGGCGAAGCCAAGCCCGGAGTGAAGCAAAACTCCCTTTGTGTCAATATTAAGCTGCTTTCCGGTTCCGCAGAGAAAAACCACCGGAAATTCAAGACCCTTTGAACCGTGAACGGTCATAAGGCGCACACAGTTTTCACCAAAACCGGAATATCCGGCGGTTTTTATGTCCGTATGGTTTTCTTCCATGCGCTCAACAGTGCGCAAAAAGGCGGAAAGACCGTGGCACCCGGCTTCCTCAAGGTCAGAGGCCTGCTTCACAAGAAGCCGAAGGTTTCCAAGGCGAAGCTCCCCGTCTTCAAGGGCACGCATTATTTGAGGATAAGAAGTAAGGCGATAGAGCCGCTCGATTACGGAATCTGCACTTTCTGCAGCGGCGGTGTGCCGCAAGTCGGAAAGAAGTGAAACAAAGCCCTTTGCCTTTTCGTCGCCGGAATCGGCGGCCTGCTTTACTGCAGAATAAAGCGGCACGCCACGGCTTTTTACCCGGATTTTTGCAAGCTCATCCGGCGTAAAGCCGAACATTTCGGAAAGCATGGCGCCCGCAACAGGAATATCAAGCAGGGGGTTATCCGCCGCTTTAAGAACATCAAGCACGGCGGCAATTTCCGGACGGGATAAAAATCCCTCTCCCCGGTCGCTGCGGCAGCTTATGCCCAAATGCCGCAGAGCCTCTATAAAAACGTCGCTTCTGTCCTTTGGGGAACGCATAAGAATGCATATATCGAAATATTCCACAGGTCTTGTTTTGCCGCGGTCACTTATTGGCATTTTGCTTTGCACCATATCCAGTATTTTTTTTGCAACTACGGCGGCTTCCGCTTTTACGGCGCTGTCTTCGCCGCAGTCAATTAAAAGCGCTTCGTTACGTATTATTCCGTCTTCCGGAAAAGGCGCCTGCGCCACAAGCATTTCTTCGGGGCCGTATTCCATTTCCGCCGCTTCGGTGCTCATAATCTGACCGAACACGAAATTAACGGCAGATGCTATACTCTTTCTGCTTCGATAGTTCCTGCCGAGGATTATGGTTGCGGGGAAATGAGTTCCGTCAAAAAGCGGCCAGGCTTTTCGCTTTTCCAAAAACAGCTCCGGCATTGCCTGGCGAAACCGATATATGCTTTGTTTTACATCGCCCACAAAGAAAAGGTTGCTGCCGTTTGATACCATTGAAAAAATAGTGTCCTGCGCTTTATTTATATCCTGACATTCGTCTACAAGAATATAGTCAAAGCGGGCGGCAAGATCCTTTGCCGCAGAAGTGGGAATAAAATTTCCGTTTCCGTCACGTTCGGTAAGTACGGAAAGAGTAAACTGCTCCATATCGGAAAAATCAATCAGTTTGCGGCTGCGCTTCTTTTCAGAATAAATGCGGTCGTAATCCATGGTAAGAGCAAAAAGACGCTTTACCTTTGGGTAAAGGTCGTCAATATCTTCGCGAAAATCCTCTTCGGAAGCATCAAAAAGCTTTGCAAGCTTTTTGATGTCGTCTTTATATCCGTCCCTTGCCGCTTTTATTTTATCTTTGAGCACGCTGTCGAAATTTTTTACTGACGGCATACGGCTGAACGAAGTGTTAAAAAGAGCAGAGCGGAAACGGTTCCAGCTTTCGTGCTCGCAAAGACGCAAAAGCTCACGAAGAAGAAGGGAATCCTCGGCAAACATGGCGCTGTACGGTTCGCAGCCCATATCGGGACAGGACGCCGTCATATATTCCGCGCGGGCGATACAATGTTTGAGCACCGAGGCGGCACGCTCAAGGATTATCTTGCCCCAAACGGTTTCTTTAACCGGAATTTCGGGGTCGTACATATCGGCTTTTTCCGAAAGCCAGTCATTGTAATAGGGCAGGCTGCGTATAAATTCATAAAGCTTGAGCACGGCTTCTTCAAGACCGGAATCGTTCCTTCCGCCGCCTAAAGTTTCAGAAAGCTCATAAAAAACGGGGTCGCCTTCGGAATATGCGTTTTCAAGAGCTTCCGCAAGAGCTTCGGAAGAAATTTCACTCTGTTCCTGCTCGCTCATGGGGCGAACATCGGGAGAAATTCCGATTATGCTGAAGTTTTCTTTGACAACGTCAAAACAGAAAGAAGATATGGTGGTTATATGAGCACGCTCCATCAAAAGCTGCTGCCGCCGCAGGCCCTCGTCCTCCGGATGCTGTTCCATAAGCTCTGTAAGGGCGGCGTTTATGCGCGTTTTCATCTCTGCCGCAGCAAGGTTTGTAAAGGTGACCGCAAGAATTCGGTCTGCGTCAATGGGGTCGTTTTCTCTTGTGAGCATGCGTATAACGCGTTCCACCAGAACGGCGGTTTTTCCGCTTCCTGCCGCCGCAGAAACAAGAAGGTTGCCGCCGAAGGCAGTAATTGCCGAAAGCTGTTCGGGGTTCCAGTTACGGTCTGGCATGCTCATCATCTCCTTCCACCCGTTTATAGAATTCATCGGGCTTGAAATCCTCCATAAGACGGAACGGCCCGGCACTGCTTCTGCGGCAAACGGCGGCAAAGGAACAGTGCTCGCACGAAAGCCTGTCGCCATGTTTATAGGGCAAAGCAGGTATGCTTCCGCCGTAAAGCTCCTCCGCCATATTTAAAAGAAGGCTGTCAATGTGTCTCTTTATTTCGCCCATCTGCGCAAGAGTGGCAAGGGTGGCCTCCGAAGAAGCTTTAATGCTGCCGTCCGGTTTGCTTTTAACCGGAATAAAAATTCCGGCAAGCCCGGGCTCCATTGCCGTGAGCACCGCTTTGTCGTCAAGAAGAAGACCGTTCATGCGGAATATCATTTTTGCTTCCTCGTCGGCACCCTCTTTGGAAAGGTTTCTGTCGCCGGAAACGACGGAATCCCGCGCAGGCATATAAAGAACGCCGGCAGGAATACAGTCCGAAAGACCGCCGCGGCCGTTTTTCCATATTGAGAACAAATAAACAAGCATCTGCATGTTTATTCCGTAATAGACGTCGCTTAATGCAAACTTTTTCGCGCCGGATTTATAGTCGACTACCCGAACATAAGATTTGCCGTTCTTTTTGAGCACGTCCACACGGTCGATGGTTCCTTCCACGACGATTTCATGTCCGTTGGCCGTGCTCAAATAGTATGGGCCAACCTCTGCGCTGCCGCCGACAGAAAGCTCAAAGGCATATGGCTCAAATTCCGAAGCGCCGAATTCTTCCCCAAGACGGCGCAAAAGCCTAAAGAGAAAGCCCGAGATACGGTCAAAAAGATAAAGGAACCGCGCAGATTTGTTTTCGGCGCTGCCGAAAACGCTGTTCATATATTCCTTGAGCACGGAGCTTATGTCATCGCGAAGCTCTTTGTCGGAAAGCAAGGCAAGTCCCTTTCCTCCGCGAAGCGAAACTATCTGCTGCAAAACAAAATGAATAAGGCTTCCCGCGGAAAGGGGAGAAAGCTCCGCCTTTTTTCGCTCTTTAAGAGAAAGCCCTGCTTTAAGGAAATATGAAAAAGGACAATTTTCATAGTTTTCAATGCGGGTGGGGGAAAGGAACAGGCGGCTTCCGAATATGTCAGAGGCGTTTTGACTGTTTTTAAGAGAAAATTCCTCCGGCCTGAAAGCAACGCCAAGCTTTTGAGCACGCTCTTTCCAAATCGGCCGGGAAACAAAATATTTCCGAAGCGCTTCCGCCGCCGGAACGGAGCTGCTTCCAAAGCATGAAAGGCGCTCAAAGGCAAGTTCCTCGCTGCAAAGCCAAAAATCTTCCGGAAGAGAAGCGGTGCTGATTTTTGTAACCGCAGTCGCGTGCTCAAGCCTGCTTGCCAAAACGGAAGGCGACATCTCGGTGCCGCCGCAGTCGTATTTGGGATAGCAGAGATAAACCCGTTCGGAGGCACAGGTAAACGCCGTATAGGCATACATTCTTTCAGATAAAAGGGCGTCGTTTTCGCTTTCGGCAAGTTCCATTCCCATATCTGCCATGCGTCTGCGTTCCTCTTCGGTAAAAAGGCTGCCGCTTTTCGGCGGCGAAGGAAATTCGCCGTCGCACGCGCCTATTATGAACACTGCCCGTATTCCGGAAGGTCGCATACGGTCTGCGGTGCCCGCCGCGACGCAATCCAGCGTGCGCGGCAAAACGCCTATTTCGGCACTCATCAAAACAAGTTCAAAAAGCTGACCCAGCGTTGCTCCGCCAAGGCGCGCTTCGCCGAGGGCGGCTGAAAATTTATCTATTGCCGAAACAAGAAAGCTCCAAAAAGTATCAAGATCCTCTGCCGAAGCGGAATCTCCGGCGGCGGAATATTCGTCATAAAGGCGGCGCAGACCTTCTGTTACCCTGCATTCCGTAAGGTAGTCGTAAAGCGCGGCGGCAAATTCCCTGCCGTTTGCTTCCGCAATGCGCGCACGAAGACGCGCAAGCGGTTCGCAGACCGCTTCGCGCAGCGCATTTATGCGTTCAAGGGGGGCAAAATCCTCCGGTTGGCCTTCAACAAAGCCTTTTGGGTTTCCTGTAAAGGCGGAAAGAAACATTTTTCCGCGAACATCCCAAACAAAGCAATAGTTTTCAAATTCTGCGGCGTCTTCTTCGGAAACGGGAAGAATACCGGTTTTAATAATCCGCATAATGCTTGCAGAATCAAAATTTTCACGGCAGGCGTCAAGAGAAGCCGAAACAAACGCCGCAAGAGGATGGTCGGCAATTTGTGCCGGCTCGTCCGAATAAAGCGGAACGCCGGCCTTACGGAATGCCTCCGAAAGAGAGTGCCTGTATGGAGAGAGGTTTCGGGCAATAACGGCCATCTCACGCCAGCGAAATCCTTTTTTCGCAAGGGCGCGTGCTTCGCAGGCGACAAATTCCGCTTCGTCGTACCGGTTTGCGGCGACGATGATTTTAACCTCTTCGGAGTTTTCCGGCGTTTTGCCGCCGCTTTGAAGAAAGTGCTTTTCAATGGCGGAAATCGCCGCAGGGCGGCAATCGTTTTCCAAAACGGCAACCATAGGCTTTGCGACGGAAACTCCCGCAGCCTTTGCTGCCCGTTCAAGACGGGTTGCGGTGCGCTGCGTCTTTGAAAAAAGACCGGTGCCGCCGGTGCGGTCATAAATATCCGGGCAGCAAAGGCTTGCCGTCACCACAGGGGATTGAGCCAGAATTATGTTAAGAAGCTTATATTCGCTTCCGGTAAAACCGGTGAAGCTGTCGATAAATACTGCCGTTTCAGAGAAAAAATCGTTTTCCGAAAGAATGTCGCACGCGCGGGAAATATCGGTAAGAGGGTCAAGAAAGCTTTTTGAAAGCATTGCGTCATAAAGGGCAAATACGGCGGAAAGATCCGATGCCTTGTCGCATAAAATTCCGTTTTCGGGGTCTTTTGAAAGACGCAGCAAATCTGAAAAATCAAGTCCGGCGTTTTTTATTTCGGAATCCGTGCGCACCAGCTTTTCAATAAAAGCGGCACTTTGCGCATTTTTTTTATAATATTTCAGACTGTCCGCACATTCGTGCAAAGCGGCGCCCATAAGCAAAAGCTTGGTGGTGTCGTCGGAATATTCGCCTGCAACTCCGCCAAAGCGGCGAAAAATGCTGTTGCAAAGGCGCGAAAAGCTAAGCACCTCTACGTTCTGCGCATCTTTTACGCCAAGGGTTTCTCCCAAAAGCTTTTCGCTTTCAAAAGAAAACTGCTCCGGAACTATAAGAAAGGCACTTTTGTTCCAATCCTTTATAGCAGTATAAAGCGCCGCGCGCCGCGCCTCTTCGTTAGTTCCGATAATAAAACGAAGCATATTTCCACCTCCCGTCGGCCTGAAACAATTATAACGCATAACGGTAAAAAAATAAACTAATTTGATGAATAAAAAAGCCCGAAGGAAAGCGGCAGTACATTTAAATGCAGTTGTTTTAAAAGAGGGCGGCAAAGGCCGCTTTTAAAGCAAAAAGCCGCGCTTAAAACGGGCGCGACTTTATATACAAAAAAAGAAAGGGGTTTTGCAAAAGCAAAATCCCTTTCTTGGTGCGGCAAACGGGACTTGAACCCGTACGTCAAAGACACACGCCCCTCAAACGTGCCTGTCTGCCGATTCCAGCACTGCCGCATTTCAAATGCGAGATTTATTATAACAACTATTTTTCGTAAAGTCAAGGGATTTTCATCTTTTTTATAATAAAAATTTGTTTATTTGTGGCATAAGAAGGGAAAACTCTTTGCAAAAGCAAATGAAAGGAGAAAAATTCCTTGCAAAAACGGCTGATAAGCTTCTTTTGCATATTTTTATGCGCCCTCGGCGCCGTAGCACTTCGGATTGTATACCTTGAAAGGGGCGGTGAAGCCGCCGGCGCGGCGGTGATTCAAAGCAGCCGAACCATTTCGGTTGCGCAAAGCCGCGCGGGAATATATGACAGAAACGGAAGGCCCCTCGTAAATAGAAGCTTTGAATGGAAGGCACTCGTCTTTCCGGAGGAAGCGGATCTTTCCGTGCTCAAGGATTATGTTAATGACGAAAGCTTCATTGAAACGGCAAAAGACGGTCTTCCCGTTGTGGTGGATACAGGCGGAAAGATAATTGAGGGGCCGGGCGTTTATAACTTTAAAACGCCCCGGCGCTATTCGGAAAATCAGCTTGCGGCGCATATAATCGGATATATAAACGACGGGGCCGGAGCATCGGGAATTGAAAAGGCCTATGACGGGCTGCTTGCGTCCGAAGGCCCCAAATCCACCGTAACATATTATACCGATGGCCGCGGCCGGCTTCTTTACGGCGAAAAAACAGCTTTTAGCACAGACGGAGCGGAAAGAAAAAGCGGCGTGATGCTCACTTTGAGCACGGAGATTCAAAAGGCTGCGGAGGCGGCGCTGAAAGACAGCCTTGAAAAGGGCGCCGCAGTTGTTATGGATGCTCAAACCGGGGAAATTCTTGCGGCAGCTTCTGTTCCGTGCTTTGACCCGGGCAATGTTGCGGTCTCTCTCGGCGCAAAGGATTCTCCTTTCGTAAACCGTGCTTTTTCGGCATACACGGTCGGCTCGACCTGGAAGCTTGTGGTGGCTGCGGCGGCTCTTGAAAACGGCGAGACGCCGGCAAGAAAATATGACTGCAAAAGCAGCATTACGGTGGATGGGGTGGAATTTCACTGCCACTGGGAATTCGGTCACGGAAAAATCGATATGCCTGCGGCACTCAGGGTTTCATGCAACCCGTATTTTATCGACCTTGGGCTTTCCGTCGGTGCGGATAAAATCATTGAAATGGCAGAAAATCTTGGGTTCGGCGCCTCGGCGGAGCTTGCGCCGGGACTGTTTTCGGCCGCAGGCAATCTTCCCGGTTCAAGCGAGCTTTCGTCAAAGGCGGCGCTTGCAAGCTTCTCTTTCGGTCAGGGAAAGCTGTTGGCCACCCCCGTGCAGATTGCCGCCCTTGCGGCAGCTGTTGCAAACGGCGGCTTTTCCGTAACGCCGAAACTTGTGCTTGGAACAACCGATGAAAACGGAAAGCTTTCCGCCGCACCGATTTACGAAAAGAACCGCGTTATGAGCGAAGCTACCGCAAAAAAGCTTAGAGAAATGATGATAAGCGTTGTTGAAGAGGGCAGCGGTGCAAACGCAAAGCCAAACCGGGGCGGAGCGGGCGGCAAAACCGCCTCTGCCCAAACAGGGCAGTATGACAAAGACGGAAACGAGATTGTTCACGCCTGGTTTGCGGGGTTTTACCCCGCCGAGGAACCGAAATACGCCATTGCGGTATTTGCCGAGGGAATGAATTCCGGCAGCGATTTTGCGGCGCCGGTGTTTAAAAAAATCTGCGACGGAATTGACGGAACAAAAAATGCAGAGGCAAAATAAATTGTTATAAATCTGTTAAATTGCAATAACCACTTGCTCAAAAGTAAAAAATGTGCTATCATTATCCTATGAAAGAATGCGGAAAGGAAGGCGCGAACCAATGAGCATAACAAAATCCATAGAAGCAATGCGCAAAATCGTCTGCATGTATGACAAAATTCAAACAAAAAAAGATAAAATCCGGAATAAGGCAGGAAAAGCCTTATCCGTAATGAAAGGCGGTAATAAAATGAAATTCGGAACCATTATCGGAATTGTTGTGGGCGCAATCACCCTTATTGCGGCGGGCGCTGCGGCAATGTATGTTTTCCTCAACGGTTTCCCCTGCTGCAAAAACGGCTGCTGCGAAGACGAGGATCTTTATGACGAGTTCCCGGAAGAAGCAAGCGACAACAACGAAGAGCCTGCGGAAGAGGTTCCTTCGGAGGAAGCAGCAGAATAATTTTTCTGGATAGCAAAGACTGCGCGGACGCGCACTTTGTCATGCGGTATACGGGTCCTGTGCGACAAAAAGCCGTGAACCATGTCAGGCGGGGAACCGAGCAGCATTAAGCGGTATTTTTGGGTGCCGCAGATCAATCTGTATGCCGTGTGACAAAGTGCATGTCTGCGCTATTTTTATGCCGGCAGATGTTTTGAAAGGAGAGGCTTTATGTATCAGGCGCTTTACCGCAAATACCGTCCGCGCTTTTTTAAAGATGTTGCGGGACAGGAGCACATAACCTCCGTCCTTGCAAAAGAAGTGGCGGAGCATACCTTCGGGCATGCGTATATTTTTACCGGAAGCCGCGGAATAGGCAAAACCACCTGCGCAAAAATTCTTGCAAAGGCTGTTAACTGCCCGAATGAGCATGACGGCGAGCCCTGCGGCGAATGTGCCGTATGCAGGGGAATCGACGACGGTTCCTTGCTTGATGTAACCGAAATGGACGCCGCAAGCAACAGAAATATTGACGACATCCGCGACCTTCGCGCCGAAGCAAATTTCACTCCGGCGGTGGCAAAGTACCGCGTATATATCATAGACGAAGCACATATGCTCACCAAAGAGGCAGCCAACGCTTTGCTTAAAATTATGGAGGAACCGCCGGAGCATGTAATATTTATTCTTGCCACAACGGAGGTATATAAGCTTCCTGCAACGATTCTTTCCCGCTGTATGCGCTTTGATTTCAAGCGGATGCAGCCGCAGGTCATTGCGGAGCGGGTCAAGTTCGTATGCAAAATGGAGCATATTGAAATTGATGACGGCGCGGCGCAGCTTATCGGTGAAATTGCAGACGGCGGAATGCGCGACGCGCTTTCTCTGCTTGATATCTGCCGCGCAGATGAGCATATTACCGTCGAAACCGTAAGCCGCTGTGCAGGTCTTGCCGGAAGAGAGTATCTTTTCGAGCTTGCGGACTGCGTTGCAAAAAGAGATACCCACGCGGTGCTTGAAACGGTGGAAAGACTCTATCAAAGCTCCGCAGACGTAGCAAGGCTTTGCGATGAAATGATAAACCACTTCAGAAGCCTTATGATTGTTTCCTGCTCAAAAGATGCGGCTTCAATTCTGAAGGTGCTTCCGAAAGAAATGGAACGTCTTAAAGAACAGGCAAAAAGCATTTCTCAAACCGATATATTCTACTGCATATCCGTTTTACAGGAAGCAACGGCAAAAATGGCAAAAAGCGCCTCAAAACGCCTTGAATTTGAACTGGCTATGGTCAAGCTTTGTTCGCCGGAGCTTTCTCAGTCTTCGGAAGCGCTTCTTGCAAGAATAGAAAAGCTTGAAAATGAAATTGCCGTGCTAAAAGCGCGCTGTGCGGTTCAGGCCGGCGACACGGCGGCTTACGCTGCGGCAAAAACAGCTGCGGAAGAGCAAAAAAATGCTGCCGAAACGCCTAAACCCGATGAAACGGCGTCCGGGAACATAAAAATGTCCCCCGCTTCGGAAGGCGCAGGTGAAAGCGCCGCAGTAAAGCCCTTTGCGGAATGGAATGCGGTTCTTGACATTCTGAACAGCCGTGATAAAATGCTTTTTGTATTGCTTTCCGGCTCTAAAGCCTATGAAAGCGGAAACCGTATACTTATCGACTCGGCAAACGATACATTCATTCCGTATATGCAAAAAAGCCAGGACGCCAACGAACGTATAAAGGCCGCCATTGCAGAAGCCTGCGGCAAACGCTATGGAATAGGTCCGTATAAAAAGGCGGAAAAGAAATCTGAAAACGATCCTCTTGCGCAGCTGGAGCAGCGGGCAAGACTTTCCGGAATTGAACTTTTATAATACCCTTGCCAAGAGCGGGTATTGCGATTATAATATAGTATTATATATTTGATTTATCGGAGGAATATTATATGAAAGCACATCTTCCCCAGGGATTCGGCGGCGGCCCTTCCAATATGCAGGGCGTCATCAAACAGGCGCAGAAAATGCAGGAACGCATGGCGGAGCTTCAGGCGGAGCTTGACGAAAGAGAGTACGATTTTACCGTCGGCGGCGGAATGATTACCATAAAGATGAACGGCAAAAAAGAAATGCAGAGCATTGAAATCAAGCCGGAGGTTGTTGACCCCGACGACATCGAGATGCTTCAGGACCTTATCGTTGCCGGAGTAAACGAGGCTATTTCCTCCATTGAAAAAACCAACAACGACGAAATGTCCAAAGTTACCGGAAATCTTAATATTCCCGGAATGTTCTGATTAAAGCCGGAGCGATAATATGAATTACAGCGTGCTTCCGCTGACGAAGCTTACCGAATGTTTTGCGCGGTTGCCCGGAATAGGAAGAAAAAGCGCCCAGAGGCTTGCTTTTCATATCCTTCGTATGCCGGAGGAAGAGGCAAAGGCTTTTGCAAACGCGATTCTTGAAGCAAGGGAAAAAATCGGTTATTGCGAAATATGCAAAAACATAACCGATACACCGCGCTGCGCCATCTGCAGCGATGAAACCAGGGATAAATCCACCGTTTGCGTTGTGGAGGATTCCAGGGATGTCATCGCGATAGAACGAACAAAGGAATATCACGGGCTTTACCATGTTCTCGGCGGGCTTATTTCCCCCATGGACGGTATCGGCCCCGAAAATCTGTTTATAAAAGAGCTTTTGGCACGGCTTGGCGACGGCACCGTGAAGGAGGTCATTATGGCGACAAACCCCACGGTTGAGGGCGAAGCCACGGCAATGTATCTTTCACGGCTGATAAAGCCTATGGGCATTAAGGTTTCCCGTCTTGCTTACGGAATCCCCGTGGGCGGCAACCTTGAATATGCAGACGAAGTTACCCTTTACCGCGCTATTGAAGGCAGAAGCCTTATGTAATGCGAACGCGGCAAAATAAAGCCGAAAGGAGGCGGAAAAATGGAGCAGAAAAGCATAAAATCCATTGCAAAAAACAAGAAAGCCGGTCATGATTATTTTATTGACGACAGCTACGAAGCGGGAATAGAGCTTTTCGGTACGGAGGTTAAAAGCATCCGCGCCGGTCAGGTGAATCTTAAAGACAGCTGGTGCGACATTAAAAACGGCGAGATTTTTGTGAACGGAATGCACATAAGCCCCTATGAAAAGGGAAATATATTTAACCGTGACCCAAACCGCAGCCGCCGCCTTCTTATGCATCGGCGCGAAATCAGCAAGCTTTACGGCCTTGTTCAGCAGCAGGGCGTTGCCCTGATTCCGCTTGAAATGTATTTCAGCGGTTCGCGCGTAAAGGTAAAGGTTGGGCTTTGCCGCGGCAAAAAGCTTTATGACAAGCGCGATGATATGGCAAAGCGCGCAGCAGAAAGAGATATTGAAAGGAGTCTTAAAGAGAGAAACAGATGAATTCTCTCCCTAAAGGAATCTCCTCATATATAAATATGGGGGCGTAAAGGTTTCGACGGAGGTCTTGAGGTATATATAGCGGGTAGAAGCGCCCAGCCTTCTATAAAATGGGCAAAAACAATAAACGCTAACGATAATTTAGCTTACGCGGCCTAATTAGGCCTGCCGTCTTGCCGGTGAGTACCGTGGCACCGGGCCAAGGCGTCGACTAACGGTGAACGATGGCGGAAGCTTCTTCCGTACCGCCATTGTATAAGGAAGATACCGCATGCGGCGGTTTGGCTGCCGTCTGCCGCCTGCGGGAACCTTAAACAACAGCCTGCACCCGGAGAAGTATATACGGATGGGCTTTCGGACAGGGGTTCGACTCCCCTCGCCTCCACCAAAAAGTCCTTACTCGAACCCTTGTCCAAAAGCAAGGTGTCGTGCGAGGGCTTTTTTTATTAATTCCTGAAGTCCGGTCGATGGGGTGCTCGCGTAGATCAACAGGGGCATTCTTGCCGCAATGTTCCGGGATTCCTTTCTTTTTTGGGAAACGAGGATTACAGCCTTTTGCATAATCTTTCTTCTGTTGCAGGTGGCAGTAAGCAAACATAAGCGTAATAAACGGCACCTTAAGACAATTATCGCCTCTTGCCTGCTAGATTATTTATCTGTTAAGCCTTATAATATTCACTACGATAGTGAGGGGGTCTTGATTATGAAAAGAAAGACACATCAAGAGTTCATAGATGAAGTTCAAATAAAGAATCAAAAGGTAGTTGTTGTTGGCACGTATATCAACTACTCGACTAAGATTGAAGCTAAGTGCGTCAAATGTGGACACGTATGGCTTGCGTGGCCCGAATCGCTATTAAAGGGACATGGATGCCCTGTATGTGCTAATAATATCAAAAAATCTCAAGAAACATTTGTGCAGGAAATGTACAAGTATAATCCGTATATTGAAATAATCGGCGAATACAAAACGGCACTTTCGCCACTTAAGGTAAGATGTCGTATATGTGGGAATGAGTGGTTGGCCAAACCGAATCGTTTACTTAGTGGGGCGCAGTGTATGCGGTGCGTACGGCCACACACTAGTTTCATGGAACAATTTATCTTACTTGCATTGCGACGCGTATTAGGAGATAAGGCTGTTGAATCAAGAAATACAACTGCAATTGGTCTTGAACTTGATATCTATATCCCTGCAGCTCATTTAGCAATTGAGCCAGGATCATGGCTGTACCACGAGAAGAAAGCCGACAATCTCGACTCTTTCAAAAGGCAAAAGTGTGCTTCAAACGGAATACGTCTATTAACAATCTATGATACATATCCCGAAAATAAAGAAGCTCCGTTTGAAAATGATTGTCTTGTATTTACGGGCTTCCTTAATGAGCCCGGATACGAACGATTAATAAATTTGACGAGAACAATATTAAACATGCTTGGTCGTAATGAGATTTCGATTGATTGGGCAGAACTCGCCAGTGACGCCTATGAAGCATGTCACTATAATGCAAATGAATCCTTCCTTGAAGATCTTTCCGTCATAGCTCCGGATATTGAGCCACTTGAAGACTATAAAGGAACAAATATTCCTATATTAGTTCGCAACAAAAAATGTGGACATTCTGCTTGGATGGCAAGGCCTTATACGCTGTTAAACGGTATCGGCTGTCCTATTTGCGGACGTGAAAAAGCAGCAAAAACTAGGGTTCGCACTAATGCTGAGTTTGCAAAAGAACT
>SFFD01000048.1 GCA_004556975.1 Oscillospiraceae bacterium
GCAAGAATGACCAAAGCCATATTGAAAGCGAAACCGTAAATTCCGTTTACAGCGTAGTTAAAGCGGCCGCCTGCGAAGCAAAGGGCGAGGGCAAGTATGTTGCGACCTTCACCAATACGGCATTTGAAGAGCAGGAAAAGACCGTAGAAATTCCCGCAACCGACCACGACTGGGCGGAGCCCACATATGAGTGGAGCAGCGATAACAAGACCTGCACCGCAAAGCGCGTATGCAAGAATGATAAAGCACATGAGCAGACACAAAGCGTAAATACTGTTTCAAAAACGCTTAAAGAAGCAACCTGCGCAGAAAAGGGCAGCGTTGAATATACGGCGGATTTCGGAAACAACAATTACGGCTTTGTAAAACAAAGCAAAACGGTTGAAACTGCTGCTCTTGGTCATAAACTTGAGCACCATGACGCAAAGGCAGCAACCTGCGTTGCCGAAGGCAATGTGGAATATTGGGAATGCTCGGTTTGCAATAAGTTCTTCTCTGATAAGGAAGGAAAAAACGAGCTTAATACCGTTGTAACAGATAAAGACACGAAAAACCATGTCGGAGAAACCGAAGTTAAAGACTATAAGGAAGCAACCTGCTCCGAAAGCGGCTACACCGGCGACACCTATTGCAAATCCTGCGGCAAGCTCTTTGCCGCAGGCAAGGTAAGCCCCGTTGTTCCTCATAAGTTCGGCGAGTGGAAAGTTACCAAACAGCCCACAAAGAACTCCGCAGGCGAAAAGGTTCGTTATTGCGAAGTATGCCAATATGAGCAAAAGATAGAGATTCCTCGCCTCTCCGATGGCGATGTAATCCACATCGGCATTGGCGACAGCAAGGGTGAGCAGAACCCGGAAACCGGTGCTCAAGTGCCGGGCGGCATTGCCGCAATCGCTGTTGTTGCTGCTGCGGCAGTAATCTTTGGTAAAAAGAAACGAGGATAAATAGGCCGTTTCATAATAGGACAAAACAAGGGCGGTTTTGCAGAGGCAAAGCCGCCTTTGCTTGCAAAAGCATGTGTTATGCGTTATAATCATAAAGTAACTTCAGAAAAACAAGGGTGATTTTTTGAAAAAACTTGGATTTGGCTGCATGCGTTTGCCTATGATTGAGAAAGAAGTGGACATTGAGCAGACCTGCCGCATGGTGGACCGCTTTATGGAAGAAGGTTTTAATTATTTTGATACCGCTCATGGTTACATAAGCAAAAAGAGTGAGCCGGCAGTAAAGGCTTGCCTTACAAGCCGATATCCGCGCGAAAGTTATATTCTTACCAACAAGCTTACCTCTAACTATTTCAAAACCAAAGAGGAAATCCGTCCGCTGTTTGAGTCGCAGCTTGAGGCGTGCGGGGTTGACTATTTCGACTATTATCTTATGCATGCTCTTGATGCGGAGGAACACGAAAATTATAAAAGAAACGGAGCCTATGAAACGGCTTTGGAGCTTAAGGCAGAGGGGAAAATCCGGCATATGGGTATTTCTTTTCACGATACTGCCGGTGTGCTTGAAAAAATATTAACCGAAGTGCCGGAAATTGAAGTTGTTCAGATTCAGTTCAACTATGTTGATTATAACAGCCCAAGTGTAGAAAGCAGAAAATGCTATGAGGTTTGCCGCAAATTTGAAAAGCCGGTTATAATTATGGAGCCTGTTAAGGGCGGAAGCCTTGTAAAGCTTCCGCAAGAGGCTCTGGATGTACTTCATTCTGTGGGTGATGGAAGCCCTGCAAGCTTTGCAATCCGCTTTGCGGCCTCTTTTGAGGGCGTTATGATGGTGCTTTCCGGTATGAGCAGCATAGAGCAAATGGAAGACAACATAAGCTTTATGAAGGACTTTAAACCGCTTTCCGAAGAGGAATTCAAAGCCATTGACAAGGTATGCGAAATATTCGGTTCCCAAAAGCTCATTCCGTGCACCGCCTGCCGCTATTGCACCGACGGCTGCCCAAAACAGATTCCGATTCCGGATATTTTCTCGTGCATGAACAGCAGAAAGCGTTTCAGCGACTGGAACAGCGGCTGGTATTACGGA
Organism: Oscillospiraceae bacterium; assembly: GCA_004556975.1. Classification (GTDB taxonomy): domain Bacteria; phylum Bacillota; class Clostridia; order Oscillospirales; family Ruminococcaceae; genus UMGS1668. Next base: position 2,035 of record SFFD01000048.1, read on the forward strand.
AAGCTTACCGAAAACGGCGGAAAGGCATCAAGCTGTATAAAGTGCGGAAAATGCGAAAAATCCTGCCCGCAGCACCTTGAAATAAGAGAGCTTTTAGAGCAGTGCGCCGCGGAATTTGAAAAGAAAACCGATTAAGTAAATGATGAAAAGCCAAAAGCGGCAGCCGTTTGAGCACGGTGCTCAAACAGCTGCCGCTTTTTTATAATACGGTGCTCATACAATGCTCAAAAGCGAAAGAAGCTTTTCTGTGCTGAAGCCGTACAATATTTGAAAGAAGAACTTTGCCGCACATACATCATTACTGTTTTGCGCTTTATTGCAATATATTCCGATTTTTTGCTTCTTTTGCGCACAAATCGGTTGATTATAGAAAAAAACGATGATATAATAAATTATAATATAATCCGAAATCCGCACAGCGGAAAGGGGAAAAGAGATGGAAAACAGACTGGAAAAGCGGTATGGCCTTTTAACGGCAATATCCATGGTAATAGGCATTACAATCGGCTCCGGAGTGTTTTTTAAGGCGGTGAAAGTGTTAAGCCTTACAGGCGGCAATATGGGGCAAAGCCTTTTGGTAATAGGAATTGTAGGCCTTATCATGATTGCGTGCTCATGCGCTTTTGCGGCGCTTGGCACAAAATACGTTAAGTGCAACGGCCTTGTGGACTATGCAGAAGCAACCATCGGTAAAAAATATGCTTACTATGTTGCATGGTTTATGTCAACCATGTATTACCCAATTATTGCGGCGACGCTTTCATGGGTTTCTGCCAGATATACCACCATGCTTTTCGGAATGGAAGACGGCGGCGGCGCAACATGCGCCATAGGCGCTTTCTATCTTATTGCAAGCTTTGCCGTAAATGCCATTTCGCCTAAACTGGCGGGAAAAATACAGGTTTCTGCCACGGTGATAAAACTTGTTCCGCTGCTTCTTATGGGAATTGTGGGCACCGTTGTGGGACTTGTTAACGGCAACGGAATTGCAATTTTCAGCGACAGATCGATTATTGACGCCGGCGGTCAAAACAGCGGAATTCTTGCGGCTGTCTGCGCGTTCGCTTTTTCTTACGAGGGATGGATAATAGCAACCACAATAAATTCCGAGCTTAAAAATGCAAAGCGCGATCTGCCCCTTGCTCTTATTAGCGGAGCTATCTTCTGCACCTTGATTTACAGCCTTTATATATATTCTATGAGCGCTACGATGACTGCCGAAGAAATTCTTGAAGCGGGCGATATGCTTCCCAAGATCGCGTTTTCAAATGTCTTTGGTAACTTTGCTGGAACATTGGTCTTTGTTTTTATCATAATTTCCTGCCTTGGTACTACCAACGGTGTGATGATGGGCACAATGCGCGGACTTTATTCTCTCTCTTTCAGAACGGAGGGTAAAAAGGCAAGCCTTCTTGCAGAGGTAGACCATTCCACGGGAATGCCGCTTAAATCCTGTATAGCGGGGCTTGCGCTCTGCGCTTTTTGGTTTTTACAATGGCAGGTCTTTTTCTGGGAAGGACCCCTTGTGATGAACAAAACCGGAAATCCGGCATGGTTTTTTGGCTGGGAAGCGGATGAAATTGTTATAATTACGCTATATGCTTTCTATATTCCGATTTTCTTTATGATGATGGCAAAAGAAAAAGACTTTGGAATTGTAAAGCGCTTTGTTCTTCCGCTGCTTGGAATTGCGGCTTCTGTTTTTATGGGTTATTGCTGTGTTGTTTCCTATGGAAGCCTTGTAATATCCTATCTTGCGGTTTTTGCGCTGTTTATGCTTGTCGGCGCTGCTTTCTATTGTGCAGGGTCTAAGAAAAATAAAGTTGATAGCGCCCCAAAGCGGACGTTAAAATAAAGTTTTGAAGGAGTAACGAAAAATGGGAAAATTTGTAGTTAAAGAAACCGAAAAAACCGTTCATTTCAACCTTGTTGCCTCTAACGGCGAGGTAATCGGAAGCTCTCAGAATTACAGCACCAAAGACGGCTGCATGAACGGAATTGAAAGCGTCCGTAAAAATGCAGAGGCCGCAAAAGTCGAAGACCAGACCGTAGAGGGCTTTGAAACCGAAACCAACCCTAAATTTGAAATCTATGAAGACAAAGCCGGAGAATTCCGTTTCCGTCTTAAAGCACGCAACGGTGAGATTATTCTTTCTTCCGAAGGATATAAAGCAAAAGCTTCCTGCAAAAACGGCATAGAAAGCGTACGCAAAAACGCTTCCGAAGCAAAGGTTGAAGAAGCCGAATAAAAGCTGTTAAAAAACAAAAAGGCACTCCGCTTTAGTTGACCTTGCATAAGAAAACGTGCGGTTTTGTCTATACATATTTTCAGGTTTAACTGAAATTCAAAAAATCTTCCCATATTCCATATGGGAAGATTTTTTTGTCCGGTTTTATTAAAATATGCGGCAAAACCGCTTGCACCGAAATCTGTGAAAAAATTTTTTACGGCGTATGTTTTCTTATACAGAGACGGCTTTTGGCAAAGCGCCTTTTTTAAAGCTTTTTTGTAAAGCATACTATTTTGTTTGCTTCAAAAAAATTCATAGCATTGTGAAAAGCAAGGCTTTCAACATTGCCGATTTCGCAGTCGCTTGCAAATTCGGTGCAGCCCTGCTTTTTTGCCCATGCTTCGCAGGCGGCAAGCAACTCCTTTGCATATCCACGGCGGCGGTATCCATCGCACACAAATATGCCTTCAAGATACCCGACAGGCGACGTTTCGGTTCCTTCCACATAATCATGACGAAGGCTGCATTGAGCAAAGCCGATAGGTACGCCGCCTTCATATTTTAGAAAAAAAGCTCCGCCTTTTTCAAGTATATCGTAAAATTCCTTTGAAAGTTCGTCGGCACTGCTGTTTTTCCATAAAAGTGCTGCCAAACCGGCAACTTTTGCAATATCTTCTTTTTCTGCTTTTTTTACAGTTTCCACAGCCTAATCAACACACAGATTTCTAAAAAAAATTATTTACAATTTGTATATTGTTATCGAAATAATTCAAAAAGTAAAATATTCTGCCGGTTTCAGTCATCCGAAAGGGTGGGAATATCCCCAACGCCTGAAAGAATATGTTTAGGGCGATAGGGAAAACGCTTGATTTCATCCGGGTCAGTAACGCCGGAAAGAACAAGCACGGTATCAAGACCGGTTTCAATTCCCGCAACGACATCGGTATCCATACGGTCGCCTATCATAACAGCGTCTTCGGAGTGGACGCCTAAAATGCGAAGACCGGTGCGCATAATAAGGGGGTTCGGCTTGCCGATAAAATATGCAGACTGGCCGGTTGCCATTTCAATGGGGGCAATCATTGCGCGGCACGCCGGAAGAATTCCGTCTTCCGACGGGCCGGTAAGGTCGCTGTTTGTTCCGATAAGCTTTGCTCCGGCAAGAACAAGGCGCACAGCCTTTACAATGCTTTCATAATTATAAGAGTTGCCCTCACCGATAACTACATAATCAGGGTCGACATCGTTCATTGTAATGCCCTCATCATGCAAAGCCATAATAAGCCCGGCTCCGCCGATTACAAAGGCGCTGCAGCCGGGAGCCTGGGAACTTATAAACTTTGCGGTAGCCTGAGCACTTGTATAAAAATGGCTTTCGTCAACGTCAAGACCCATTCGCCAAAGCTTTTGCTGAAGTTCTTTCGGTGAACGTTCCGAAGAATTTGTAAGAAAAAGAAAATGCTTTTTCTCTTTGTAAAGCCAGTCTACAAATTCACGAACGCCGGGTAAAAGTTTGTTTCCGTGATATATAACGCCGTCCATATCGCAAATAAAGCCTTTTTTGTTTTTCAAATTGTCCATAATGCGCTATCTCCTTTGATTATTTATACGGAAACGCCTTTTTATATATTATTTTGCCGCAAAGGGCAGAATAACGCGTATTACGGTGCCTTTACCGGGTTCGCTTTCAACCTCTGTTTTGCCGCCGTGCTGCAACACCGCGTGCTTTACGATAGAAAGACCGAGACCTGTTCCGCCGGAAGCTTTTGAGTGACTTTTGTCAACCCGGTAAAACCGCTCAAAAATGCGGTTCTGGTGTTCCGGCGCAATGCCGATTCCGCTGTCGCTTACGGTAAGTACGGCGTTTTTATCCTTTGCAGCAACAGATATAACAACGTTTCCGTTTTCTACGTTATATTTTACCGCATTTTCACCCAGGTTGTAAACAATTTCATACAAAAGTCTTTTAATTCCGTCCACAAAAACACTTTCGCCTTCTACAGAAAGAGAAACTTTTTTGTCGGCGGCGGCAGCATCAAGGTCGCGTGCCGCTTCTTTTGCCACGGCAAGAAGGTCAACACGCTCTTTTGGCAGGGAAACGCCCTCGTCAAGCTGAGAAAGACGAATAATATCGTTCACAAGATTTACAAGGCGCTGCGCCTCTGTGCGTATGTGTCCGACAAAGCGCGGCATATCTTCCTGCTTTACAAGCCCGTTTTCAATAAGCTCCGCGCTTCCTATAATACCCTGGAGCGGGGTCTTAAGTTCGTGAGAAACATTTGCGGTAAATTCCCGCCGCGCTTTTTCAGAATTTTCATGCTCCGTAATATCGAAAGCCAGAATTACTGCGCCAAAGGAACATTCCTCCGAATCAATGCGGCTTATATCAAACTGATAGGTACGACCATCCTTTTGGGAACGAATTTCGCTGTGGCCGTTTTCAAATGCGGATTTTATTGCGGCATTAAAATCGCGGCTGCGGTCAACGGTAAGAAAGCTTTTTCCGGTACAATCGTCAGTTGCTGAAAAAATCTTTTTTGCGGCGGGGTTTATGCTTACCACGTTTTCGCTTCTGTCAATGAGCACAAGCCCTTCTTTCATATTATCGGTTATCTGCTCAAATTCCTCGGTTTTATAGCGAAGCTCTGAAAGCTGGTCTGAAATTTGAGCACGCTGCTTGTTTATTCTGCTCAAAAGCGGAGAAAGCTCTTCATATGAATCGTTCTCAAGCGGATGCTCAAGGTCAAGCTGGTTAAGAGGGGCCACAATGCGCTTTGAAAGGCGATTTGCCAAAACGCCGGAAAGAATAAGCGCGCCAATGCCTACGGCAATTACCGGGGATACCATTCCCAGAGCAATTGCGCCCACGGTGGCGCGGTTTACCGAAATACGAAGAACGCTGCCGTCGGAAAGACGCTTTGCACAATATATTGTCTTTTCAAGCATGGTGGAGGAATAACGGACGGATTCGCCCCGGCCGGTTTCAAAGGCCTCTTTTATTTCTTCACGGTCGGTATGGTCTTCAAGAGTTTTTGCATCTACGGCAGTATCATAAATAACGCTGCCGTTTTTTGCAACAAGAGTAAGACGAAAGCTTTCTGAGGAAAGATTCTGAAGATATAAGACGCCGCTTTCTTCAACGGATGCTGCGGCAAGATAAAGCTCGTCTTTCAGCTGCTGCTTTTGAAGCCTTGCAAAATAATCATAAAAACAGCTTAAAATTATTACAAGGCTTGCAAGCAAAACACTTGCCGCAACCAAAACAATGGAACGAAAAATTTTTTTGGTCATATATTTGCCTCCAACTGATAGCCGACATTGCGTACGGTTTTTATATAAGCGCCGTATTTGCCAAGCTTCTGGCGCAGGGTACGAATGTGCATATCAACGGTGCGGGTCTCTCCGCAATAATCAGCGTTAAGCTCACAGAACCGCAGTTCGAGGGCCAGACAAAAACGAAGCTCGGCAACGCCTATATAAGGACTCTTGTCGATAACACGGTTTATTCAGGATTGATGCAGTATCTTGAGGAGAACCCGA
>SFFD01000049.1 GCA_004556975.1 Oscillospiraceae bacterium
TTAGTTAATGACTTCGCCGTTTTCGTCCGTATAGGTATACTCTCTTTTTTGGGTTCCGTCCTTTTCGTTTACAAGAATATAAATTCCGTCCGAAGCTTTTGCCGTATTGCCCACATATCCCTCTTCAAAGTCGAAATCAAGCGGGTAATAGGTCGGAATATAAATATATTCCGGCATACCGTTATTGTCGTCGCTCTTATTCTTATTGCAGCCCGCGAAAAGCGAAATCACCGTAACCGCGGCAAGAACAAGGGCTATAAGTTTAAGTTTCGTTTTCATTTCCCGTTTCCTCCTTATGCTGTCTGTATCAAGGGCCGTTTATAACATAAGTATATAAAAATGTAGGAATTATTGCAAGGGAATTGGAAATTATCAGCGGAAAACCAATAATTTTTTTAAGAACGCGGCGGGCGCCGGGGTAAAAATCGGCTTACCGCTGTTCGTTTATATAGATGCCCGCGCGGCTTTGAATCATTTTCGCGGCTTCGGCGGCGGATTTTTCGCCCTTAAAGAAGGGCTGAATTTCCTCGTTTATAATGTCGGAAAGGCTTGTGTCATAGCGCATAAAGACCTTGGTGTTTTTAATAAGATCAAGAATTATTTCCTTTTCATAATCCGTCATGGCATAAACATCAATACCCTCGTCGTCGTTGCCGAAATAGGCAGTGGTCTTGGGCGTTTCGTGAACTCCCTCGGCGTTGGTTGCTCCCTCATAAAACACTGTCTTTTTGCCCGTTTCGGTGTCGGAGCCGCCCTCGCCCGCAGAAGCCTCCGCTCCGTTTTCACCGTAAACAACCTCTTCGGAGGAGCCTGAATAGTCGGGGTTAAATTCGGGAGTCGCCTCTTTGGTAATCATGTCCTCAAAGACCTCTTTGTTGGTGGGAATGCCGCTGTAATATCCGTATTGGTTCTGTTCCTCCTGATATTCTTTTGTAAGAATACGGCTGATGAATTCCCACGCCACGTCTTTGTATTCGCTTTTTGACGAAATCGCATAACCAACGCCGGAGGAGGTGAAGGTTGAACCCGTTCCGGGATAGCCCACAAAGCTTATATCCTTTCCGTAGGTATAGAAAGTGCTTAAACGGAAGTCCTGAAGATTCCACATATAAACATTTGCAAGAAGCTGCTTTCCGGAACGGATTCTGTCCTCTTCTCTTTCCGTTTCTTCATAATCGTCATAGTTCACGTCCTCATCTGCGGGGAAGGTTTTCACCGTTTCAAGAAGGTCGATGAATTCAGGACTGTCAAAGCTGCATTCGCCGGTTTCCCAGTTTACGAACTTTTCCATATTGCTGTAAAGGAAGGTGTAAAGGGCCGAGCTTCTTGAATAATACCTGCCGAAAATGTCGGCTCCCTCTGGAAGCTTTGCAAGGGCGTTTTTCATATCTTCAAATGTCCAGCTTTCTGCGTCGCCCACGACGCTTTTAAGCCCAAGCGCCGTCTGAAGCGAAAAAGCGGAATAAACTTCATAAAGCTTGCCGTCGCTGCTGCGAAGGGTTTTAAAGAAATCCTCCACAAGGGCGTCCTTGCCAAAGTCGCGTTCAATATAGGGGGTAAGGTCCTCCAAAATTCCCTTTGCGGCATACTGGGTTATGGGAAGGTTGCCGTCTATAACAATAACATCCGGCACCTTGCCCGCAATGATTTCGGTATTGAGCTTTGTAATTCCCGCGGTGTAATCGTCATTGGTGGCATACTGGGAATAATCCGTTACCTTCATGCGGTATTCCGTATTGGTCTTGTTGAATTTTGCTACCATATCGCGCATATCGGAATTCATATACGCCGTGGCAACGGTTATTATCTTCTTTTCGTTTGATGGGTCGTTAAGCGTCTTTACAAGGCGCACAAGCTCTGACGTGTTGTTATCCCAATCCTGATTATAAAGAACAAAATCGCCGTTTTCCATTCCCGAAACATGCTGAACATAGTCCGGGGACAAATCGCAGTCAAGCCAGTCGACTATTCTTGTAACGGTGCCGTCCTTTGCATTAACGCCCAAAATTCCGCTTTGATCCGCGCCGAAAAAGTCATATTCGCCGCTGCCGGTAAAAATCTGATTGAAATATACCGCTGACATTGAAAGATTTGCTCCGGCGGAAAAATCCTTCTTGGCAAGGTCGATTACTTTTATCTGCTGGTTTCCGCTGTTGTCCCAAAGAAGCACGGCAACGCTTCCGTCGGCAATGCGTACCATATCGCCAAAGCCTCTTTCCTCATTAAGAGTAAAAAGCAGACTGCTGAAATCCGGGTTATAGACCTCAATGCTGTCGCCGTTCGCAAGCGCATACCAGTTGCCGTCTTTGTCGCAGACGATTTTATATATGCTGTAATATTCGCCGTTGCCGCTTTCCTTTTCCGCAACGGTTTTGGTTTCAACAAGGCCGCCGTTTTCGTCAAGAATATCCACGCGGCAAACATATTTTGACGTGCTGCTGTAATTCCAGATGCTGTCGGTTTGCTGGTTAAAATCTGCGGGAAGGTTATAGATTGTGGTGTTTTCATCGTAAATTACGGCAAGCCCGCCGTTTGCGGTTTCGGTCATTCCGCTGACGGAGGAATATTTCTGAACCGCAGGGTCGGAATAGTCCGTTTCGGAGCTTATGTTGTCAACATAGCCCTCAAGCTTTTTCATTTCGCCGGTGGCGGCGTTGATTTCATAAAGAACATTTGCGAAAATTTCGCTTGTATAGCTCTGTTCTTCGCCGTTTTCATCAATATATGAATTTTCAACGGTTTCGCCGGTGGATTGATTGACCAAAGCATAAAGCTTTTCGCCGGAAGCGGCAATCGAATTTATCTGTGCGCCTTCAAAGTCTTTAAGGTCGAAATATTCGGCCTTATATACATATTCGTCAACAGTCTCGCCGCTTTTGCTTTTGCTGCAGCCTGCAAGGCTTGTAAGCGACATAATTGCCGCAAGCACAAGAGCCGCGGCTTTTGTGGTTCTTTTCATTGTTTTACTTTTCCCCTTTCATAAAAAAGCATTTTATTTACATAAATATAGGTAGAGAAAACGATACGTTTTGTTGCAGAAAACAAAAAATTTTCCGCAGTTTTTTCCATATTGCCAAAGCCGTTTTTGCGCTTAATTTTTTACGACGGCGCCGAAAGGCGCAAACGCCAAAGCCGCAATTTTAAAGAACTGCTTGCCAAAGGGAATTCCGATTATGGTAATGCACCACAAAACGCCGTTTATTGCGGCGGTGGCGGCAATTTCCCACCCGAAAACAAGCACCCAAAGCACATCCAGCAGAACGCTGCCCACGCCTGCACGGGCATAGTCAATTTGCTTGCCGAAGGGCGCGGCGCAAAGCTTTGCCATTTTAAAGCACTGTTTTCCCGCGGGAATTCCGATTATTGTTATGCAAAGCAAAAGCCCCGCTATGCTCCATTCCAGCCAAAGCAGAAATCCGCCGAATATAAACCACAGGATATTGCCCAGAATTTTCATTTAAAACGCTCCTTTCCGTCGCGGTTTTACAATTATTTCTTTATTTTCGCAGGGTAATTATATCATATTCTTCATCACAAAAGTTACTTTTTTTCAAATCTTAAAGAAAGATTAAGGAATCAAAAAATTTGCTCCGCGGTTCGGCACGGCAAAAAGCGCCGCGTTTTGCACTGTTTTAAAGGCGCGCCCCGTTTGCCGCGGGCGCAAAGTTTTTTTCACCTTTTTCTATTGCAAAACATATTCTGTTGTGGTATATTGTAATTGTATATTTTAAAATGCTTTGAGTGGGAAGAAGTAGCCGTGCAAAAAGCGCGCAGCAGAGAGAGGAACGCTTTGCTGAAAGTTCCTTTGCGGGTTTGCGGTGAATGCGCCCATGAGCACGCCGCCGGAAAGACGTTTGAGCACCCCGTGCTCAAACAGCCCGAGTATGGCTGCGCGGCACGCCGCCGTTACCCGGCGGGGCTTTAATAATTGAAGCCCGCAAAGTGATTAAACCGGAGTGGAACCGCGATATTTTTTGTAACTATACCGCCTCCGTCGCTGCAAAAGCAGCGGCGGAGGCATTTTTGTTTTATTCAGGAGGTTGTGTGCTATGTTTGAAGGGCTTAAACAGGATATAAACGCCGTTAAAGAACGTGACCCCGCAGCGCCCTCTTCTCTTCAGATTCTGCTTATTTATTCCGGTCTTCACGCCATTATGTGGCACAGACCGGCATACTGGCTTTGGAACCACGGTCACCGTTTTCTTGCCAGGGCAATTTCGCAGATTGTGCGGAACCGCACCGGCGTTGAGATTCATCCTGCGGCAAAAATCGGCCGCGGCGTGCTTATTGACCACGGAATGGGCGTCGTTATCGGCGAAACCGCCGAGGTTGGCGACGGCTGCACGATTTATCAGGGCGTAACCCTTGGCGGAACGGGCAAGGAAAGCGGAAAGCGCCACCCCACCCTTGGCAAAAACGTTACCGTTGGCTGCGGCGCCAAGGTTTTGGGGCCGTTTTCCGTGGGAGACGGCGCCAAAATTGCCGCAAACGCCGTGGTTTTAAGCGAAATTCCGGAATATGCCACCGCGGTTGGCGTGCCGGCGCGGGTGGTGCGCCAGTACGGCAGGCGGCTGGAGCAGCTTGACCAGGTGCATATTCCCGACCCGGTTTCCCAGGAATTCTGCCGCCTGCAAATGGAAAACGACCGCCTGCAAATGGAAATCAATGAGCTGCATAAATTGCATGAGAAGGAATAATGCGGACGGTTATCGGCGGTTAGCGGCCGGCGAACAGTGATTGGAAGCCGCACGGCTTGCAGCAATTCCCTAAAAATGTTACACTTATATTATAAATACCCGCTTATTCGGAAAGGAGCGTGCTCAAAAATGAAGCGTAAAATTTTATCCGTGCTCAGCGTGCTCATGGCGGTGCTCATGAGCACCGCGGGGCTCTCCGGGTGCAACAAAACTCCCGCCGGAGCAGAAAGCAGCGGCGGGAGCGGGGAGAGTGTGGAAGAAAGCAGTGCTGAAAGCGAAAGTGAACCTGAGGAAAGTTTTGATTATACAGGCTGGCAAGACTTTTCATATGAAATGGAAGCTGTGACTTGTGAAATTGCCCCTGTTGAGGAAAAACCGACATTTGGAGGCACAAGTCCTGTTTATCCGGCAACTGTCAATTTTCGGCTTCCTGCGGATTTCAAAATTCTTCAAGACGTTTATGGATTAGAGTTCCACTCTAGTGTAAAATTTGATTTTATTCCGATGGATTTTTATATCACAGAGAATGATGACTTGGAAATCGTGCGTAATATTATTTCCGACAGCAATGAAAATGTAATTTCGTTTCCGGGAGTTTATATTATTCCGGACGATTTTTCAGAGCCGTGGTATGATTACCCAGTTGTAAAAGAATCGCGCGGTGATCCGGACTGGATGTGTCGCTACCACTACTACGTTTATGCCGAAATTGACGGCGGCATTTTCTATGTCGCCGTCAACGAATACGGCGCGTTTGACGAAAATTACGATATGTCTAACGCCATTGCCTTCATCCGGCAAGTGATAGAAACAGTGTCGGTTACGGTTGATTATGATTCTCAGTCGTAACTCGGGAAAGAAGCGAGGCTGTACCACGCATTTCCGTGCTTGCAATTAATAAAGCTGTTGAATGGGCTGTCATGGTCAACCATACACTCACGTTTCTTTGCTGTATCAAATTTACTTGGTTTGGTGTACAGAACATTTCTTACATCAAATTTTTTCAAATCGGTAAAATTCCGCACTTATATTATAAATACTCGCTTGTTCGGAAAGGAGCGTGCTCAAAATGAAGCGTAAAATTTTATCCGTGCTCGGCGTGCTCATGGCGGTGCTCATGAGCACCGCGGCGTTTTCTGCGTGTAGCAAAGCTCCCGCCGGAGCGGAAAACGGCGGCGGGAGCGGGGAGAGTGTGAGCACCGAGCAGGGCGGCGAACCGAGCGTGAGCGAGAGCGCCGCCGAAAGCAGTGGGGAAAGCGAAAGTTCCGACGAGATTGTCGAGGAATTTAAGCCCGAAATGCAGGAAACCCAAGAATGGACTTTTTATATTGGCGGCAACAACGCTCAGCTTACTAAAATAAGCATTTCACTGCCTAAAAGCTGGACGGTTGAGAACATAGACGCCGAACCCATGGCTACCTCAAATATAGGGTATAAAGTCGTTTTTCATTCGGCATCTCCACTTGATAGTCCAATAACGGATACAAATAATTCTTATTTTGAAGGGCTTGATGAGGAACTGATTGATTCGGATTTGACCTCAAGCGGAGAAATTATTCTTTCAGACGTTGTTGGTAAATACTACTTTGCTCAATACACTGACAAGGTCGAAGGATTTTGCCAAATTTTTATCTGCAAGGGAAAGCAAAGCGCGTCTTTTTATTTTTTCAACACTTCCGATTCCAAGCTCACTTTCGAGGAGCAGTTAAAAGACTTTGAGCTCTATCTTGAAACAATTGAGTTTCATTGACCATCGTATTTTTTCATATATCCATATGGAATAATGGATGTAAGCGCCTTGGAAGAGGAGGATGCGTTGTTATCACCGGCAGAAGAACTTCTTCCTTTTCTGACTTCAAAATGTAGGTGAGAACCAATCGTATAAGGGCTTACATTTGACTGATAACCGAGAAGCGTTCCCGCCTCTATGGTACTACCTTCGGAAATGCCCACAGGAATATTTTTCATGTGCATATAAATGGTGGTTACATTAAACTCGGGTACATAAATTTGTATTCTTCCATACCCATCGTCATCTCTTTTTACCACTTCTCCTCCCCAAAATGCATAGATAGGGTGGCTATCTTCAATTTTGAAATCAACGCCATGATGGTATTTCGCACTGCTATCATATTCTCCGAACAAATAATACGCATATCTTGATTTGGTTAGTGCCTCGTTTATTCTTCTAATTTCATCTGCATTGTTTTTCGGATCTTTCAGCGCTTCATGAAGATACACTTCTTTGGCAAAACTTTTCAAAGTGGAAAGCACAGCCGCTCCATCTCGGGTGTTAATAAGGTTCTTTCCTTCTTCACTGGGGCGGAAACCGCTTCCACGATGGTATTTTTCGGTGCTGCTATTGTCTTCAACGTTTTTAATCGTTATTGTAGAACCGGTAAAAGGCAACGGTGCAGTGTAACGACGCATGATGTTTACACTTTCTATATTTGTTGGCGGTGCCAGCTGGTCTTGAGGGTTGCTGGAAACCATTAAGGGTTTCCAAAGCTGGTCATTTCTCGATGAAGAATAAATGTCGAAATATACGTTTCCGTTTGCGCCCTTGGTTTTTCCGGTGTTTGAACCATGCGAATTGGGATTTCCGGTAAGGCAAAGATTCGGGCGAGTTAACAACTTAATCGTTACACAGCCATAGGAAGCACTATCGATGCTAAGATACGAAGTGCTGGAGGGAGTGAAAAGATGAGCGTTTACATTCGCTCCCGTTCCACCGCCGGTGTAAAGGTCGAGATATGTTGCTGGATTTTCTTCGGATTGCAGCAAATAGTGACCGTTAGAATCCTTTATAAGCTTCCATCTTTGAGCTGTATCGTTCGGGTTTGTTTCCCAAAGACATACGTTGCTC
>SFFD01000013.1 GCA_004556975.1 Oscillospiraceae bacterium
GAACTCACCGGGAACTGCGCAAAGCTCGACAACCTTACCCTGCTCTACTATCGCCATGCACTGCCCGTCTGCAACTGCTATTACAGAACCTTTGCTGATGATGTTATCTTCACCCTTGGTATTGCTGCTTCTTCCGCTTGTTCTCTTTTGGCCCTTTCTTACCAGCACCTCGTTCGGAAGTGCGTCACAGTAAAAGTACTCCTTCCACTGGTCCGCCATTACTCCGCCAACTGCTCCGCCTATTGCTTTGATAAGTCCCATTATGTATTTCTCCTTTCAGATTGGTGTACATTTCAATTATAAAGATTTTTAAACAAAAATGCAATAGCGGCTAAAATTTATTAACATAAAATAAATATAGCTGCAACAAAAATAAAAAACGGACGCACTTATTATTTGAAAGGGTGATAAAGCAATGAAAAAATCCCTGAAATACACAATAATTTTTGCCGCAGTGTTTTCTGCAATATATATTTTATTAGACATAAATTTTTTGCTGCCGATAAACTTGAAGATAAAGCCTGAAATTCTCTTTTTCATAAAAACCGTATGTGCTTTTGCCTTCGCGGTTGTAACCGCATCATTATGCGGAAAAATATTGAGCAAAAGGAAGGAAGAATAGGTATGAAAAAAATAGCTGCCGTACTTTTGGCACTGTTTGCACTTACGGTGCTCACATCTTGCTGCGGAAAAGAGGATGAGCACATGGATTTCAGCTCGCTCATTCCCATGAGCACGCGCTCTGTGCTTGTGGAATATACGTCCGGCGAAAAAACAATTTCTTATACTGCGGAAAAACAGGTTGTGGAGGAACTGGAAAACTGGCTTTCCGGCCTTAAGTGTGAACGCCGCAATTTTGAGCACGGAAGTACTCCCGCTGATTGTGACGGAGGAGAATGTTATACCTTTACCACAGATAAAGCAAGCTTTTCATATGTTATAAACGGAAAAGACGAATGCTATCTTAATATAAAGGACGGATGGTACTTTGTAAAAAATCCCACAAATCCGCCGGAATTTGACGGCGGAGAAACCACCGCGCTTAATGAAGAACAAACAGTCAAAGCAAGTGCGGTTTTTGTTAGAGACAGGCTCTATATTTCCACAGAAACCGAAAGCACCATAGAAGGCCGCTGCGGAAATATGGACGGAGAGATTATCTCTTCCGTTCCGGAAGACGAAATGCCGTCGAAAAACGGCGAATCCAATTTCGGAACAGGCTATTCCTATCAGGTAACGGGAGTCAACACCGTCGATGTTTTCATAGGCGATAAAATAATTGTTTTTCGCTGTTTTGACAACGAGGGCGAACTTTGGGTTTCGCGCGCGGATGAAAAAAATGCTGTAAAGCTTTCAAAAGACCATGAAGTACGGATAAAGCTGCTTTTGGCGGAAGCAGAGTGGCAACCCGGCGCTGCCAACTGCATTTTTGACTGCCTTATCGGCGGTACGGAAAACGGCAACGTTTACTATCATTCCGACTGCGGAACATTAAGCCGCGAGGAAACAGGCGAATACAGCGTTCTTTCAGAAACGGACAAAGAACTGCTGAACGGCATTCTGGAACAATACATAATACTGGGATTTTAATTGAGGATGTTATGAAAAAGAAGACAGTAATAATAGTTATATCTGTTTTGGTTATATTATGGTGCGCCGTGTTTGTTACGGATTATGTGCGCTGTTCTTCGCTTAAAGAACCGCTGTTTGTAATAGCGAAAGGAACAACGGCGGATGACGGAGGTTCCGGTATCTATCAGGGACTGGGATATAGTGTAGAAGTTGAAAAGCGCATTGACGCAGAATACGGAGCTTGCGTTACTTCCATAAAAATGGAAGCGTTTGGAAGAGTGATTGCCGCTTCCATTGAATAGCGGCATTGACAAGCACAATTTCTACGGGTATAATTTATCCGCAGGGGTTGCTTTTTATGAATGAATATAAAAATGCGCAGGCGCTTATACGCCTTGCCGGAATGGGTGGAATTCACCCTGCAAGAAGGCGCTTTCACAGTACCGCAGCAGGCTCTTCCATAATCGGAAGAATCATTGGAACTGCCGTTGCAACAGCGGTAAGCAGCGCCATTGATAACTATGCAGAATCTGCCGCAAAGGCAAATGCAGAAGAGGCAGAGCGCGCCGAAATCCGCAGGGAATATAACAAAAAAATGTCTAACCTTCCTTCAAACTGTCCGAATTGCGGGGCGCCAACCTTCGGAAAAATGTATTGTGAATACTGCGAGTCTAAAATGGCATAAAAAATACATATCGGAATATATTTTTTGCAGAAAATAGTTGACAAATGTATAAAATCGTTATATTATAGACAACGTACAAAATAATAATGCCTTATCGAGAGCGGCTGAGGGACAGGCCCTATGAAGCCCGGCAACCTGCGTTTATGAGTGTGGTGCCAATTCCTGCGGAAGAAATTCCGAAAGATGAGGAACGGTTAAAGTGTATTTAAAGCGCCCGTTCTTCGGGCGCTTTTTTATTGGCAAGAAAGGAATTCAATATATGAGCAAAAGACTTTTTACTTCCGAATCTGTAACAGAAGGACATCCCGATAAAATCTGCGACATAGTTTCGGATTCAATCCTTGACGCAATTTTTGAAAAGGACCCGTGTGCAAGAGTAGCATGCGAAACCACCTGTACCACCGGAATAGTTTCGGTAATGGGCGAAATTACCACAACGGCAAATATCGATATTCCTGCAATCGTAAGAGACGCAGTGAAAGAAATAGGCTATGACGACGCGGAATATGGCTTTGACTGCAATACCTGCGCCGTTACCACCAGCATCCATCAGCAGTCGCCTGATATTGCCATGGGCGTTGACAGCGAGGACGAATACGCCATGGGCGCGGGAGACCAGGGCATGATGTTCGGCTTTGCCTGCACCGAAACGCCGGAGCTTATGCCCATGCCCATAAGTTATGCGCACAAACTGACCCGCCGCCTTACCGAGGTGCGCAAAAACGGCACTATGCCTTACCTCCGTCCGGACGGCAAGTCACAGGTTACCGTTGAATATGACGACGGCAAGCCGGTGCGCGTTGACACAATAGTAATTTCTTCACAGCACGCCGCCGATGCCGAACCGGATGACATTCGCCGCGACATTATAGAGAATGTAATAACTCCGGTAATTCCGGCGGAGCTTATGGATGAGGAAACAAAAATCTATGTAAACCCCACAGGCCGCTTTGTAATAGGCGGGCCTATGGGCGACAGCGGCCTTACCGGGCGCAAAATAATCGTTGATACTTATGGCGGATATTCACGTCATGGCGGCGGAGCATTTTCAGGCAAAGACCCGACCAAAGTAGACCGTTCAGCGGCATATGCGGCCAGATGGATTGCCAAGAACATTGTTGCCGCAGATCTTGCCGACAAGTGCGAAATTCAGCTTGCATACGCCATAGGCGTTGCCTGCCCGGTTTCTGTTCTTGTTGATACCTTCGGTACGGGCAAATATTCGGATGATGAAATTGCCGAAGCAGTTGAAAAAGTTTTTGACCTTCGCCCCGCAGCAATCATAAGACGGCTTGACCTTCGCAAACCGATTTATAAGAAGCTTGCCGCTTATGGACATATGGGCCGCGAAGAACTGGGCGTATCGTGGGAGAAAACCGATATGGTCGATGCTCTTAAAGAGGCTTTGCAAAACAGATAAGCCCCGTGCTCAAAAATTAAGTTTATATGCTCAAAAATAAAAATGCGTGCTCGGATTGAGCACGCATTTTTTGTGTATGAAGTTATTTTTTGCTTCCAAAGGTGCGTTCGTAATTTTCGATGCACTCCTCAATAATCCTTTGAGCGTCCTCATGTCCCAAAACCTCATTGACAACCGTGGCTTTACCCTCAAGTGATTTATAGACCTCAAAAAAGTGCTGCATTTCGTTCATAGTATGAGAGGGCAGCTCAGAAATATCGAAATAGCAGGAACGGGAAGGATCCTGGAAGGGCACGGCAATTATTTTTTCATCGGAAGAACCGCCGTCGGTCATTTTTATTACGCCTATGGGGCGGCACTGTACCAGAGTCATGGGGTGAATTGCTTCGCGGCAGAGCACGAGCACGTCCAAAGGGTCGCCGTCCTCGGCATATGTGCGCGGAATAAATCCATAGTTGGCGGGGTAGTGGGTGGCGGTATAAAGCACGCGGTCAAGCCGAAGCATGCCGGTTTCTTTGTCCATTTCATATTTATTTTTACCGCCGGTAGGAATCTCAATTACAGCGGTAAAATCGTCTTTTTTAATTCTGTCTTTTGAAATGTCATGCCATATGTTCATAATTTTTCTCCTTTTCATGTAGGTATTTTTGCGGTTTTCAGGATTGATACATTGTATCATATATTTTTGTCTTGTCAAGCAGAGAAAAAGAAAAGCGGCTGCTTTTTTAATACAAGCAGCCGCTTAAAGCAATGCTATTTTAGCCGCAATGGCTGAAGCCGCAGTCGCAGACCGTGCAGCCACCCTCGTGCCGAAGAACTTTTCCGCATTCGGGGCAGTGAAGTTTGTCATCAGCGCCTAGAATCGGTTTATTGCCTTTTTCGGCGCTTTTTTGCTGCGGCTTTTCTTCTTCCGCAAAGTCAGCTTTCATGCCTATGGTTTCGGCATTAAGCATTTTTGACATTTTTTCAATGGTACGGGCAATGGCGTCGGGGCAAGAGGTACATTTCATGCCGGGCTGGCGAACTGTGCTGGGGCAGCGTATACCTTTAAGCTGAGTAAGAATCTCCTGCTGGGAAATGCCGGAACGCAGCGCAATGGAAACAAGACGCGCAGTTGCTTCGGACTGGGAAGGACATCCGCCGCCTTTGCCTGTGCTTGTAAACACTTCACAAATTCCGTTTTCGTCGCGGTTTACTGTAATGAACAGGCTTCCGCAGCCGATTTTTACTTTTTCGGTTGCGCCCCAGGTCATGCTTGGGCGCGGCCGCGGCATTATGCTGCCGAAAAGCGGAGCGGGAATTTCAGCAGGCTTTTCTTCCTTGGTCGTTCCGGTGGTAAGCACCTGGCTGTCGCGGCTTCCGTCACGGTAAACGGTTGTGCCCTTGCAGCCGAGCTTATAAGCAAGAAGATAAGCTTCCTTGACTTCTTCTCTGGTGGCAGAGTTGGGGAAATTGATGGTTTTTGAAACGGCGTTGTCGGTATATTTCTGGAATGCAGCCTGAATTCTTATGTGCCATTCCGGGCTTATATCGTGGGCGCAGACAAATACCCGGCGGATTTCATCAGGGATTTCGTGAATATGTGCAAGGGTGCCTTCTTCTGCAATGCGGTGCATAAGTACTTCGGAATAGACGCCGGCTTCTTTAAGCTTTTCAACAAGCATATCGTTGCACACAAGCAGCTTGTCGCCGTCCATAACGTTTTTGGTGAATGCAAACGCAAACATAGGCTCACATCCGCCGGAGGCATCTGCGATTATGGATATTGTTCCGGTTGGAGCAATGGTAGTAACCGTTGCATTGCGCACGGCAAGACCGACTTCGCCGAAAACAGACTCTTTCCAGGCAGGGAAGACGCCGCGTTCCGCGGCAAGCTCCGCAGAGGCAGCGCGGCCTTCGCTTTGGATAAGGCTCATAACTTCTTCGGCAGCCTTTTCTGCTTCAACGGAGTTGTATGGTACGCCAAGCTTAAGAAGCATATCGGCAAAACCCATTACTCCAAGACCTATTTTACGGGTGCGGCGAGTGTTTTCGTCAATCTTCTGCAACGGATAATGGTTTACGTCAATTACGTTATCAAGGAAGTGAACCGCATCATGAACAATGCGCGTAAGCTTTTCATAATCAATGGTGGGAATTCCGTCAACATCTGCTACGCAAAGGCCAAGGTTGATTGAACCGAGATTGCACGCTTCAAAGGGAAGCAGCGGCTGTTCACCGCAGGGGTTGGTGCTTTCAATTTCTCCAAGTGCGGGGGTGGGGTTATAGCGGTTCATTTCATCAATAAACACTACGCCGGGTTCGCCGTTGCGCCATGCCGCATCAACAATTTTGTCAAAAACGGTACGCGCATCAAGAGTACCGGTAACCTCGCCATTGTGCGGAGCAATAAGCTCATACTCCTTGCCTTCTTCAACGGCCTGCATGAACTTGTCGGTTATTGCCACAGAAATATTGAAGTTATTTATCTCGTGATTGTTTTCTTTACAGTCAATAAACTTGAGAATATCAGGGTGGTCAACCCGAAGCATACCCATGTTTGCGCCGCGGCGTGTTCCGCCCTGCTTGACCGCTTCGGTTGCGGCGTTAAACACTTTCATAAAGCTTACCGGACCGGAAGCAACACCGCCGGTAGAGCGCACGATGCTTCCCTCCGGACGGAGGCGTGAGAAAGAAAAACCCGTGCCGCCGCCGGATTGATGAACCAGCGCAGCGTATTTTACAGTATCAAAAATATCTGACATGCTGTCGTCTATCGGCAGAACAAAGCATGCGGAAAGCTGACCAAGCGGGCGGCCTGCATTCATAAGTGTGGGCGAGTTGGGCATAAACTCACGCTCTGTCATCATATTATAAAAGCGTTCTTCAAGCTCCCTTATCTCGTCTTCGGTGCTGCCATAAGCAGCGTCCGCTTCCGCAATAGTGGAAGCCACCCTGTGAAAAAGCTCTTCGATAGTTTCAACTACTTTGCCGTTGTTGTCCTTTGCAAGATATCTTCGCTCAAGGACGGTTTTCGCATTTGCGGTAAACATCGCTTTCCCTCCTATAAGATTTTAATGCATTTATGATATTATATCATCTTTTATTCATTTATTCAATAAAAAGAGAAGAATTATAACAGAAATTATTTGATATTTTTGTTGTGAAAAAGGCAGGAATATCTGCCGCAGTGATGAACATCCGAACTCCGTTCGGACTGCGCACAAGTGCAGGCAAAGGAGCGGCGGAAACCCTGAACACAAGAGGTTAAAAAATGTGCGCTCCGCTGTGGGGAGGAGCGCACATTTTAGTCCGGAAGAATTAAGCATAGTGGTATTTTTTCCGCAGTTTAATGAGAAAGAACAGCGTTACGCAAAAGGCAAGAATATCCGCCGCAGTTATGGACATCCACACGCCGTCCAGCTTCCAGACAAGCGGAAGCAAAAGGACGGTGGAAACTTGGAACACAAGGGTTCGCATAAATGAAATTATCGCCGAAACAATGCCGTTGTTAAGCGCCGTAAAGAAGGAAGAGGCAAATATGTTTGTTCCGGCAAACAGATAGCAAACGGAACCGATATAAAAGCACCGGCAGGTCATTTCGAGCAGCTCTGCATCATAACCGACAAAAAGTTTGCCAAGCGGCACAGCTGTGATTTCTCCCAAACAGAGCATAATAATGCCGAAAATTGCATTTACGGTAATTCCTTTGCGGAAAAGATTATTCAGCTCGTCATAATTTTTTGCGCCGTAGTGATAGCTTACTATAGGCGCGCTGCCGATGGCGTAGCCGATGAAAATTGCCAGGAAAACAAAGCTGACATACATAAAGACGCCATAGGCGGAAACGCCGTTCTGACCGGCGTATTCCATAAGCTTTTTGTTATAAAGTATGGCTACAATTGAAGCGGAGATATTGCTTACAAGCTCCGAAGAGCCGTTTACGCACGCACCGAAAAACACCTTGCCGTAGAATTTGGTTTTGCCTATGCGGAGAAGGCTGCTGTTCGGCATAAGGAAATAAATAAGAGGAATAATGCCGCCGACAATTTCGCTTATAACCGTTGCCCACGCCGCTCCGGCAAGACCAAGGCGCATTACGCCCACCATAAGATAATCCAGAAACATATTGGTGCAGCCTGCAAAAACGGTTACAACAAAGCCAAGGTGCGGCTTTTGCGCCGTTATCATAAGCGCCTGAAAAAGGTTCTGAAGCATAAACGGCAGCATTCCTATAAGAAGGATTGTCGCATAGGTTACGCAGTGCTCCACCATTGACTCGTCAGCGCCCATAAGAACGGAAAGAGGTTTAAGAAAAGGAATAGTTACCGCAGAAGCGACTATGGCAATTACCGTCGTTGCAATTACAAGCATTGAAAAATATTTGTTTGCTTTTTCATTGTCGCCTTCACCCAGGGTTTTGCCCACAATTGCAGAGCCGCCTGCGCCGAGCATAAAACCGAGGGAAGCAATTATCTGTACCAAAGGGTATATAAGATTAAGCGCGGCAAAGGGTGTTTTTCCCACATAGTTGGAAACAAAAAAGCCGTCAACAACGCTGTATATTGATGTAAAAACCATCATGCAGATTGACGGCAAAACAAATTTGAACAGTTTACTGTAACTGAAATGATCAGAAAGCTGAATATTCATAAATTACTCTCCAAAATTTTTTTGAATTCATTTTCGAGGGAATCTACATGCTTTTTTGTAAGAACAATAAGCTGACGGCGTTCTTCATAAGAAAGCTTGGCAAAAGCTGCGCATTCTGCGGAATAAATAAGCTTTGCGGAGCGGGCGCAAAGCTCTTTTCCCTTTGGAGTAAGAAAAAGAAGCTTTTCTCGAAAGTCATTTGAAGAAGATTTCGTTTCTATAAATCCTTTTTCAGAAAGCTGCTTTATACAGGAATTGACTGTCTGCTTGCTTAAATACCAGATTTCGCAAAGTTCTTTTTGGGTGCACGGCCGCCCAAGCTGTTCAATTCCGCAAAGAATATCAAGTGTTGTGTCTGAAATACCGAATTTTTCTGCCAGGGGATGATATAAATTTGTGCAGCGGCTGAAAAGGCTTTCTATTTGCGCAAGCTGTTCTTTTATTGTTTCTATTTTTCATTCCTCCGTTACATAAAGCATGCCCGGATATTATAGTACGATTTAGGACTGTTGTCAACATTTCATAATAATAAAGCGATAATTATAAAAAAGCGGCGCTTTTGAAAGCACCGCCTTTGAAAACAAAATTAAAAATATTCCGAACAAAAGCCGCCGTCATACAATATATGCGGCAATTTCGGATTTTTTTGAGATATTGAGTTTTAAATATATATTTGAAACAATGCTTTTTACGGATTTGGGTGAAATTCCGGTTTTCCCGGAGACATTTTTTAAAGAAGAGCCGTGCGCAATAATTTCAGCGACTGAATATTCTTGAGGTGAAAGAATTTTTGTGATATTTTCCCTCACAAGGCGGTTATGAAAATCCTTACGGAATTCTGAAATGCGCTTGCTCTGTTCACTGATTTTTTTAAACTGCTCCGGCCATTTATCATTAAAAAGGGTTTCCATAGTTTCGCCAATTTCGGGAAAAAATTCAGCAAACGGTGTAATAAAGCTATTAGGTAATGCAAGATTTGCGGAAAACATAAGAGCGTAATCCCGCTGCTCGGTCAGACCGAGGTTATGAAAACCTACGGCGCAGATAATTCCCATATAAATATCAATAGCAGTAAAGGAATTTTCTCTTATAGACAATATGTGAGAGGCCCTGCACACGGCAACAAGTTCAGAATAAAGCCCTTTTGTCAGCATATATTTTGAGAAAAGATATACCATCATGTGGCGTGATTCCGGCGGAAGCTTTGATGAATCCCCATCACGAATCCAGACGGGTACAAGCTCCGGAAGCTTTGCATCAAGCATAAGCAAGGACATATTCATATCCGCAATGCGTTTTGTGACATCATCGGCAACAGAGCAAAGGCTGCGAACGGCGTCTGCGGTTTCGGCATATGTTTCGTAATCACCGCTGTTGACAGCCGCCTCCATCGTTATAAGCGCAGAGCAGAGATATGTGGATTCAGTTATGTCGGAATTTAAAAAGCAGCGTATTGCGCGGTCAAAGTCACCGCGAAGATAAGAAATTTCCTCCTCGTACTGCCGGCAGACGCACTTGGTATGTAAAGTGTCAATAACAGAATCCGGGTTGATTTTGGGCATAGGAACGGAAGAAGCAACAGCTCCGCATCCGAGATAGCGCGTGCGCCTCCCCGTGCGTCGGCGGTCTGCCGGCTTTTGCAGGGTAGAGGGCAAAAGCCAACCGACGCCGTATTTTTTTGCTCCGGGAATTTGACCTTCCTTGCAAAGGCGCTGAACGGTTCTGAGGTTAATACCCCATTTTTCAGAAGCTTCCTTTGCTGATAAATATTCCATGGATATTGACGCCTCTTTATCTTATATTTTACATTTATTTTATCCTTTTAAGCGCAGAAACGCAATGCTTTTATTCAACATTTTTTATATATTTTTTATATAAAGACATATTTAAGAAAAAAGATAAATATTTTACAAATATATAAGGAAATTTGGGTAATAAAGAACCGCAAAAGGGGATAATAAAAAGCCGCTTTATAAAAACACAAAGCGGCAAAAATCAAAGCTCGCCCGGGTCGATACCAAGGCTTTCGGCAAGTTCGCGGATGCGCTCAACAGGAAACGGAGGTTCGCAAAGCGGCTTCAGCGCGATGCCCATAAGCTTCATTGGGTTGTCGTCGGCAGCGATTCTGTTTGAGGAAAGCGCGCCGCAGCGGCGGCAGCGGTGTATAATAGCCCATTCGCCGTTTTTTCGTACCCATACGGCAATGGGGTCCATGATTCCTCCGCAGTCAGATTCGCGGTCACCGGGTTCTATATCAACATGAAGGCTGCAAAGGCAGTTCGGGCAATGGTTGCGGTGGTCGCTGCCGGCGCCCTCCGGAATAACTTCACGTCCGCAGACCTTGCAGGTAAAAACCTCTTCACAGGCGTGGGTTTTGTAATAGCCCTTTTCAAATTCTTTCTTTTTATTTTCACGGTTCATAACGTTCCTCCGGACGAATCGAAATAGTATAGATATATATTACTAAATTTCTTGGCATATGTCCATAGTAAGGAAAGAAAAACTCATGCACATGCTTCTTGAAAAAGACATATTTCGGGCGGGAAAAAGGTGAAGATAAAAAATAATACCGCAAGAACCGCGGCAGATGTAAAAAGCGCCGGAAAAAACGTTTCGGCAGCGCCGCTTTTGCAAAGGCAAAAAAATGTAAGCACGCCCGTGAGCACGGAAAAAACAAAGGTAAGAATGTCAGGCAAAAGGCTGTTGTAACCGAGCACGCCGCTGTAAGTATAAAAAATTACCGGAATGAGTGCCGTGCTCAAAAGTGCACCGCAGAGTGCAGACGAAGCCGCGCCGGGATAATCTTTTTTTAAAAATAAATTTGCGGCGAAAGAAAAAAGCAGCATAGGGAAAAAAGCAAGCTTCATATGTTCCCACACGGATTCGTTAACGGGAGAAAACATTCCGACAAAAAAATTATTGCCTGACCATTCATAGAAAAAATGCGCCGCCGCGCCAAGCGCAAGCACCGCCGCTCCGCCGACAACCGTAAAATACTTTAGCTTTTTCGTAAAAAATCCGCTCCTCGCTTTGCAATACGATAAAAGTATATGCAAGGCGGGAGCGGCGTATTATTTAATTCTCACTTTTCCCCTTAAAACGCATAAGCTGCGGGCGAAGCTCCGACGCGAGGTAGAGCGAGCCCGCAACCACAAGCGCTTCGCCGGGATTCAGCGCGGCAAGCGCGGCGTCAAGCGCCTGCGCGGCGTTTTCCGCCGCAAAAACGCTTTTGCAGTAGGGTGCGGCAAGCGCCGCAAGCTCCTTCGGGGCAATGGCGCGTGGACTTTGCACCGGCACGGCGATAACGCGCTCAAAAAGCGGTGCTAAGGTGCTCATAACGCCGGCGCAGTCTTTATCAGCCATCATTCCGCACAGCAGAGTACGCTTTTCCGGAAGAAACTTTTTTATTCCGCTGGCAAGTGCCGCAGCCGCCTGAGGATTGTGAGCACCGTCAAGAATTACAAGCGGGTCTTTTGAGCACACCTCAAACCTTGCGGGAAATTTTGCTGCGGCAATGCCTTCAATAAGCTGCTCATCGCTTATGACAAAGCCCTTTTCCCGCAGAATATCCACGGCGGAAACCACCGTAAGGGCGTTGTTTATCTGGTGTTCGCCGCCAAATGGAATAGCAAGCTCCGTTTTGCCCACAAGCAAATCCGTTCCCTCGGCGGATTGGGCTACGATTCTGCCCTTTCCGGCGGAGCCCATGACGAAGGTCGCCTCAAGCTCGGCGCATTTGTTTATCATAACCGCCTTTGCGTCGGCGTTTTGATTAGGGCAGGTGAGCAGAGTGCAGCCCGGGCGCATAATTCCGCATTTTTCCGCGGTTATTTCCGCCACGGTGGAGCCGAGCTGCGCCGTGTGGTCAAGCCCTACGGCGGTGATTATCTGCAAAATCGGCTCCGGCACGGCGTTTGTGGCGTCCAAACGGCCGCCTATGCCCGCTTCAAGCACTACGACATCGCATTCCTCCTCCGCAAACCAGAGCAGCGCCGCCGCAGTGGTGACCTCAAAGGCGTTGAGCACGGTTCCCTGCTCACGCAGGGCGTCAGCGTGCTCACGCACAGTACTCATAATTTTCGCAAGGCGCTTTCTACCTATCATTTTGCCGTTTATCATCATCCGCTCGCGGAATTCGAGCACGAAGGGCGAAACATAGCGCCCGGTTTTATACCCCGCAGTGCTCAAAACGGAAGCGAGCATGGCAACGGTGGAGCCTTTTCCGTTTGTACCGGCAACATTTATTGTTTTTATGTGGTTTTCCGGGTTTCCCAAAGCGGAAAGAAGCGCCTTTATTCCGTCAAGGGACGGATTTTTTTTGAAGCGGGGATATTCGGTGATGTACTTTACGCTTTCTTCAAAATCCAAAAGCGCACCTCCTTATAAAAAACACGGCGCCGGCGATTTGCACCGGCGCCGCTTGGCTGTGTGGATTATTTCATTGCGGCGATGGATTCCTCAAGCTTTGCCATGCGCTCTTTAAGCTTGGCAAGGCGGTCGCGTTCCGCGGCAACAACGTTTTCCGGCGCTTTGTTTACAAAGCCGGGGTTGTTAAGGCGTCCTTCAAGTCCGGTAGCCTGCTTTTTGCACTGCTCCATCTCCTTGGTCAGGCGCTCAAGCTCCTTGGCGGTATCGATAAGCTCCGCCATGGGCATATAGATTTTCGCGGAATCGGTGATTACCTGAACGGCGCCGTTTTTGTCGAACTCACGGTTCACCTCGACCTCGGAGGCGGAGGCAAGACGGAGGAAGAACGGAGCGCACTGCTCAAAGACCTTGCCGTTTGCGGCTTCGATATAAACGGTGGCCTTTTTGGAGGGCGGAACGTTCATTTCCGCGCGGCGGTTGCGGATAGCCTTGATGGCGTCCATAACCTTGGTGAAGTCGGCGGCCTCCTGCTCGAAGCAGTGGGCTTCGTCGTATTCCGGCCACGCGCTTACCATGATGGAGTCGCCCTCGTGCGGAAGCGCCTGCCAGATTTCCTCGGTGATGTAGGGCATGAATGGGTGCAGCAGCTTGAGCACGCCGGTGAGCACATACACGAGAACTCTGCGGGCGGAATCGGCGTTTTCGCCCTGAAGGCGCGCCTTTGCAAGCTCGATGTACCAGCTGCAATAGGTGTCCCAGATGAAGTCGACGATTTTCTGCTCCGCAACGCCGATGTCGTAGTTTTCAAGGTTTTCGGTTGCGGCTTTAATAAGCTCGTTGTACTGCGAAAGCAGCCATTTGTCCTCTATGGCAAGCTCCGCGGGAAGCTCGGTTTCGTTAAAGTCCTCCGGCAAGTTCATAAGAACGAAGCGGGCAGCGTTCCAAAGCTTGTTGGCGAAGTTGCGGCTGGAAATAACCTTTTCATCGGTGAAGCGGGTGTCGTTTCCGGCGGAAATTCCGGTGACGAGGGCAAGGCGCAGCGCGTCCGCGCCGTAGCTTGCGATAATCTCCAGCGGGTCAATGCCGTTGCCGAGGGATTTGCTCATTTTGCGACCCAGGGCGTCACGAACAAGACCGTGGATTACAACGTCACTGAAGGGCTTTTTGCCGGTGTATTTAAGACCGGAGAAAATCATTCTGGAAACCCAGAAGGTGATTATGTCATAGCCGGTGACAAGCACGTTGGTGGGATAGAAATACTCAAATTCGGGAGTTTTTTCAGGCCAGCCCAGGGTGCTGAAGGGCCAAAGCGCGGAGCTGAACCATGTGTCGAGGGTGTCCGGGTCCTGGTGAATGTTTTTGCCGTGGCAATGCTCACACTCATGCGGCTCGCCGTCTATGCAAAGTGTTTCTTTGCCGCAGTCGTCGCAGTACCAGACGGGGATTCTGTGACCCCACCAAAGCTGACGGCTGATGCACCAGTCGCGGATGTTTTCCATCCAGTGGAAATAGTTTTTATCAAAACGCTCCGGCACAAAGCGGATATCGCCGTTCTTAACGGCTTCGATTGCCGGCTCGGCAAGCTTTTTCATGGCAACGAACCACTGGAGGGAAACTCTCGGCTCCACGGTGGTGTGGCAGCGATAGCAGGTGCCGACGTTGTGCTCGTGCTCCTCCACGCTCACAAGGAAGCCGCCCTCTTCAAGGTCTTTTACGATGGCTTTGCGGGCGTCGTATCTGTCCATTCCGGCGTATTTGGGATAATCGTCAACGATTTTTGCGTCGTCGGTAAGAACGTTGATAATGGGAAGATTGTGGCGCAGACCCACTTCAAAGTCGTTGGGGTCGTGGGCGGGGGTGATTTTCACAACGCCGGTGCCGAATTCCATATCAACATATTCATCGGCAACAACCGGGATTTCTCTGCCTACAAGGGGCAGAATGAGGGTTTTGCCGACGTACTGAGTGTAGCGCTCGTCCTTGGGGTTCACCGCAACGGCGGTATCGCCGAGGAGCGTTTCCGGGCGGGTGGTGGCAAGCTCAAGCCAGCCGGAGCCGTCGGAAAGGGGATAGCGCAGGTGCCAGAAGTGACCCGCCTGATCCTCGTACTCAACCTCCGCGTCGGAGATGGAGGTTTTGCAGCAGGGGCACCAGTTTATAATGCGTTCGCCGCGGTAGATAAGCCCCTCCTTGTAAAGGTCGGCAAACACCTTGCGAACAGCCTTGCTGCAGCCCTCGTCAAGGGTAAAGCGCTCTCTGTCCCAGTCGCAGGAGCAGCCCAGCTTTTTAAGCTGACCAATGATGGTGCCGCCGTATTTCTCTTTCCAGTCCCATGCTCTTTCAAGGAAGCCTTCGCGCCCGACGGACTCTTTGGTAAGACCCTCGGCACGCATATTTTCAACGATTTTAACCTCGGTGGCGATGGAAGCGTGATCCGTTCCGGGAAGCCAAAGGGCTTCGTAGCCCTGCATACGCTTCATACGGATTATAATGTCCTGAATGGTTTCATCCATGGCGTGACCCATGTGAAGCTTGCCGGTGATGTTTGGCGGGGGAATGACTATGGTGAAAGGCTTTTTATCCGGGTTTACCTCTGCGTGGAAGTAACCGCCGTCAAGCCAAAACTTATAAATGCGGCTTTCCACCTGCGCGGGGTCGTAGGTTTTATCGAGTTCTTTGCGCATAACAGTGCCTCTTTTCCTGAATATTTGCATATACATTTGAATTATACTTTATTGTTGAAGCAAGTGCAACATAAAATTGCAAAAAAACGCAAAAAGCTGGCGGTAAAAACATATTATTGCCTGTGCGAAGGGCTGCGTTACCGCATTAAAAAAGGTCTTGAAAAGCTGAAACGGAGAACTGCGGGTTTTGTTTTGTATTTTTTTCGTCGGCGGGTAAAATATAGGTTTGGGTACAGCGGCGGTCAAAGCTTTCCGCAAAAAATTTATGCCGTGCTCGTTTGAGCACGGCATAAATTTTTACGAATTCATTTTTACTTCTTCAATTAAAGGAAGAATCATGGGCTTGCGCTGAGTAAGGCCGTAAAGATAATCGCCGGCCGAATCCCGGATTTTTGTTTTAAGATTCTGCCAATCGCGCTTGTTTTCAGAAACTGAAGAAAGCAGCGCGTCTGTAACAACTTTCTTTGTTGCTTCAAGCATGTCTTCCGAATCCCGCACATATACAAACCCGCGGGAAACAATGTCCGGTCCGGCAAGAATCTCGCCGCGGTCGCTTAATGTTACGGCAATTACCATAAGGCCGTCTTCTCCAAGGTGCTTTCTGTCGCGCAGAACTATGTTTCCGACATCGCCTACGCCAAGACCGTCCACCAAAACGGCGCCTGCAGCGACGCTGCTGACGGCAGAAATGCCGTTTACGCTTACCTCAATCACCCTGCCGAGTTCAGGAATAAGCACATTCTTTTCATCCATCCCCATGGAAACAGCGGTGGAAGCATGAATTTTAAGGTGCTTGTATTCGCCGTGAAGCGGAATGAAATACTGCGGTTTAGTCAAGGCAATCATCAGCTTTTCTTCATCCTGACAGGCGTGTCCTGAAACGTGAATCTGGCTGTAGCGTTCATAGACAACCTCCGCGCCAAGACGCATAAGCTCGTTGACAACGCGGCCGACGCTTTTTTCGTTACCCGGAATGGGGTACGCGGATATTATTACAAGGTCGCGGCTTGTAATGTTTACCTTGCGGTGGTCGCCCATTGCCATGCGCGTAAGTGCCGACATGGGTTCGCCCTGGCTGCCGGTTGTAACGATGACGGCTTCACCCTCCGGAATGCGGTTTATGGTGTCAAGAGAAACAACCGTGCCCTCCGGCGCTTCAAGATAGCCAAGCTCCAGCGCTTTGTCCACAACCTGTTCCATGCTTCTGCCCGAAACGGCAACCTTGCGCCCGAATTTAACAGCAGAATCTATGGCAAGCTGCACGCGGTGCACATTTGATGAAAAAGTAGCGATTATTATGCGTCTGCCTTCGGCATTTTTGAAAAGCATATCAAAGGATTCCCCAACAATACGCTCGCTTGGGGTGCTTCCGGGGCGCTCGGCATTGGTGGAATCCGAAAGCAGTGCAAGAACTCCCTTGCTTCCAAGCTCGCCGAAGCGCGCAAGGTCAATTACGCCGCCGCGCGTGGGGGTGTAATCAACCTTAAAGTCGCCGGTTTGAATTACTACGCCGGCAGGCGTATGGATTGCAAACGCACAGGAATCCGGAATGGAGTGGTTGACATAAATGAACTCTACGCTCATAATTCCGGCAGAAACAGTTTCGCCGGGTTTGACTACGGTAAGCTTGGCGTTGCCCAAAAGTCCCTTTTCGGCAAGCTTCATCTCAATAAGAGCCATGCTGAAACGGGTGGCGTAAACCGGAATGTTCAGCTTCTGAAGAAGATAAGGAACGGCGCCTATGTGGTCCTCGTGCCCGTGGGTGATGAAAAGCCCCTTGATTTTATCCTTGTTTTCTTCAAGATAGGTGAAATCGGGAATTACAAGATCAACGCCGAGCATTTCATCATCCGGGAACGCCATTCCGCAGTCAACAATGATGATTTCGTTTTCATACTCATAAACTGTCATATTTTTTCCGATTTCGCCAAGTCCGCCGAGAGGTATTATTTTAAGCGGCGGATTTTTTGCCGCCAAAGGCGGTCTTCCGCGGCGGCGCTTACCGCCGAAAGCATTTTCCTTTTCGGCGTCAAAATGCTGCTGAGGCGCGGCATTTTGCCCGCCGCGTTTTTTTGACGAAAGCTGCTTTTGCTCCGGCTGGCGCTTTGCGGGCGCTTTGGGCTGTTCGCGGCTTTTATCCTGTTTCTGTTCAGCCTTTTTTTCGGCGGGCTTAATCTCTTTTTTGGGGCGGCCCGTGCGCTTTTGCTTTTTTTCAGTCTGTTGGTCATGTGCATACTGCATTTCCGGCAGACCTGACATTATCAAATCCAACTTATCTAAATTTGATTTTTGCTGTTTTTCGCGTTCTGTCTGATTCTTGATAAAAACCAAACCTCCTTTTCTGTGGGTTTTATGTAAATGTAAATCAGGTTCTTTTGTAATAAAACGGCTTTGCGGAAATATAAAACCGTTTTTAATTTTTCTGTTTTTGCTGACAAGCGGGAAGAAAAGTTTTTTCTGCCGCCCTGAACGGCGCAGAATAACAAGAAAAGCTGTTGTTATAAACCGTTATGATACTGATGAAATAATAATGCAAGGCTTTTGCGTTTCAGCGTAATTAAAGCAAATTAAAAAATAAAAAGGATAAATTATTCCGCAAAAACATCCGAAATGCGTTTTTGCCGCGCCAAAAAAGACCCAGACCGAATTTTCGGTATGGAAAATAAAAAATCATAGATTAAATTTTTTCCGGACACATTCGTTATTTATATTGTAATAATTTTTGCCCCGCTTGTCAATAAAAATGCACCACACGGAAAAAATATGCAAAAGCTTATGACAGGCAAATTCAGGTAAAGCATAAAAGCGGTATAAACAAAAAAGGTTTTGCGGAATTTCCGCAAAACCTTCGCAAAATATTAAATAAAATTTATTCTTCCGCAAACTCTATCCAGAATTCAGAACCTACGCCGACTTCACTTTTAACGCCGTATGTTCCGTTGTTGATTTCGGTTGCGGCTTTTACAATTGCAAGACCGAGACCGGTTCCGGAACCGGAACCTTTGCGGTACCTGTCCCAGATTTCCGCAAGATCGGCTTGCGCAATGCCGGGGCCATTGTCCTTTACGGTAACGCGCACCCTGCGGTTTTCGGAAGTTTGTGTTACTTCTATTTTTGCGCCTTCGCCGCTGTGAGTAACTGCATTGGTTATAAGGTTATAAAGCGCTTCGGAAACAAGGGTTTCATCGGCTTTTATAAAAACTTCACGCGAGAATGAAAAGGTAACATCAGCCTTTCCGGAATAGAATTTCGTAAATTCGTTTGTAAGCTCTTTGACCGATTCCGTAAGACTGAAAATAGTAAGATGAAGATTGTATGACCCGCTTTGCAGCTTTGAAAGGTCAAGAATTCCGTTGACCAGCTTTGTAAGGCGGTCTGCTTCGTCGACTATTATCTGAAGGTTTTCTGCATTGTCTTCACCGGGAAGCTCCTGCATCATCTTTCCGTAGCCGCTTATCATGGTAAGCGGGGTGCGAAGGTCGTGGCTTACATTGGCGAAAAATTCCCGGCGAAGCTTTTCAACTTTTGAAAGCTCGCTTGTCATGCGGTTAAGCGATTTTGACAAACGGGTAATTTCGCAGCATCCGCCGCCTTGGAAAACGGTATTGTAATCCCCGGTAGCAAGCTGCTCGGCCGAATCCGAAAGCATTTCTATGGGGCGGGATATTGTTTTTGATACCGCAAGCGCGCCGATAAAGCAAATAAGCACCATAAACACGGTTGTAATGGCAATGATAAAGTTTATAACGCCGGTAAGGGATTTTATGGGTTCAAGCTTTGCGATGAGCAAGACCATTGAGGTTTCTCCGCTTTGAGAGGCGGCAAGCCTTGCGCAGACAATGTTCATATTGTTTGATTTTTTCGGAACATTGCCGGTAAAATGACTTGGGTCATATTCAAGAATTTCGCCTTCCTCGCTTACAAGCGACGGCCCGTCTGCTTCACCGACATAAATTCCGTTTGAACCGCTTGCAAGCGCCCAATATCCGAAAACTTTCGGTGAAGCTTTGTTTATTCTTACGGTTGTGGAACGCTGTGAAACAAATTTTATAAGTCCGTTTTGGTTGATAATATAAATTGACAGGTTGTTATCCTGGCTTATGCTTGTAATAAGGCTGTTTATTTCCGGGTTGTCAATGTTTTGGGCTATTATGGCGGATTCGTTTTTCAGAACCTGTTTTTTGTAAAAACCGTATATGCCGTCAAAAAATAAGGTTTGCATAAGCCAAAGGAAAACAAGCGAAAAAGCTGAAAACGCCATAAACCATATGAACAGTTTACGGCGTATGGATATTTTATCATTCGTCAAAACGATATCCCACTCCTCTCAGGGTGGAAATACATTTGCTGTATGGGCCGAGAATTTTGCGAAGCTGTTTTATGTGGGTATCTATGGTTCGGTCGTCGCCGAAAAAGTCATAGCCCCAGACCTCGTTTATAAGTTTTTCGCGGGAAAGGGCAATTCCGCGGTTTTTAACGAGGAAGAAGAAAAGATCATACTCGCGCGGGGACATATCCACACGCTTGCCGTCGATGGTAACAAGCCGCCCTGTAAAGTCGACGGTAAGTCCGCCGTAGGTATACACCTCTTTGGCTTCGGGAACGGAAGCGCCGCCGCGTTTAAGTACTGCGGCAACGCGCATCATAAGTTCGCGCGGAGAAAAAGGCTTGACGACATAGTCGTCTATGCCGAATTCAAAGCCGTGAATTTTGTCATACTCTTCGCCGCGGGCAGAAAGAATTATTATAGGTACATTGGAAAATTTGCGTATTTCCTTGCAGGCGGAAAACCCGTCAAGTTCCGGCATCATAACATCCATTATAACAATGTCGAAGTTTTGGTCACGGCAAAGCTCAAGGGCCTGAAGTCCGTTGGAAGCTTCGCTTATCTCATAGCCTTCAAATTTGGCATATTTTTTAATAAGGTCGCGAACGCGAAGTTCATCGTCAACAACAAGTATACGGCTCATCAAACAACACTTCCTTCCATAGTTAAAAGAATGATATCATATAATTATCATAATATCACAGAGTGTGCAAATTGTGATGATAATGCACATAAAACATCACAATTCAGTGAACAAAGAGTAAATAACGGCTTATTTATGCGTTTTCGCACAGGTTAATAAGCTTAAGGCCGCGCTGTTCGCCGCAGTGCCAGCAATGTGCGGTGCCTTTTGAAAAGCCGTCGTAATAGCCTATAACCATTGATGAATTTTCAACCATATAAACGTTCCTGCTTAATTCGCAGCCGTAAATATGTTTTTCACATACAAAATAGCAGGAAGAAACCTCCGCCATAATATCCTGAATTCTTTTGCAGATTGCCGCGCTGTGATTTTTCGGAGAGGCTTCGCACGGAAATGCGGCGAAAAGTTCCGCATCCGGATAAAGCTTTTTAAGGCGGATTACCGCTTCTGCTGCAAAAAGGTCAAATCCCTCTGCCATTCCGCTTATAAAATTGCGGTAACCTTCCGCATAAGCCGCTTTTACTGCCGCGAAAATCCGCTCTTTAAGCTCGCAAATTTCGGGTGAAGCCTCGTTTCCGCAGGAGGGAAGGCGCGGCGGACGCGGCCCCGTAAAGCAGCAGGTAATTTCTTTGTCATTCATACGGAGGTCCCCTTTTCGATAATCCAGAACAGTGCCCAAAGAACGGCGTAAATTACCGGCTGATGAAGAATATATATAACCAGAGTATTGGAACCGATTTTACAAAGCAATGAGCTGTGCTTTTTCATCATAAAGTCGGGAATTTTTCTTTCTTTAAAATACTTGCCGATAAAGCAGCCAAAAAGGAACAGAAAGAACCAGGGAATAAGCGGAAAATAATCCGCCGAATAAAAATTCGGAGCGGGAAGCCCCAGCGGGGCAAGCACATTTGTGAAATAAAGGTTGCCAGGAACACGAATCTTTCCGAAAAATATACTTCCGGAAGAAAGACCCCTTGTGAAGAAAAACGCGGCAAGCGCAAAAACGGAGCAAAGCGCCGCGGGGGCTTTTGAAACGGCTTTTCTTAAAAGGTAATAAAGAATTATTGAAATGCCGAGAAAATGCAGTATTCCGAACCATATTATCATATCCGGCATAAAGAAATAGGTGCCGAGGGTCATAAGCATTCCCGCCGATAAAACGACGGCGCCGTGTTTAAGGGAATTTTTTGAAAGCCGGCAGGATATTCCTGCAATTATTATGAATGTACAGCATATCCAAAGCTGAAACGCGTTCCAGCCGGCGGAATCAAAATTAAAGTGAAGACCGAATATGTATCTCAAATCGTAAGCCGTGTGATAGACTATCATTCCGATGAGGGCAAGACCGCGCAGCTCATCAAGAAAAAATATTCGTCCGCTTTTTTTGGCCATAGCATTACTTCCCTTCTTAAAGGCAAAAACCAATCAATAACAGTATACCACAAAAGCCGGTTCGCAACAGTATTTTTTTAAAATAAATGTTAACATTCTTTATTTTGCTTGTATGAAAGGGTGTTTTTTGGTATACTTTTTCTAAATAAACATTCGTTTAATGCAAAGCACATCTTTCTGAAGCAGAAAGCGGGCTGATAAACCCGCGTGCTTCAGCGCGAAAGGAAATATATATGCAAAATAAAAACAATGGCTGGAAGCAGCCGGAGGAAAAATTTCCCGAAACAGAGCTTGAGGACAGTTTCAGCGGATTTTTCAGTAAGGAAGAAGAAATTTCGGTGCCTAAAGGCAAACGCCGCCGTCATAAATCCGAAGGACCGGATATTCTTGCGGTTTCAGAGAGCAAGCAGGACGATGGCTTTATAATAAAAGAGGTCGTTGCCGTTGAAGGGCAGGCAACCGGCAAATCTTCGGAAGAAGCGCCCGAACCGGAAAATAAAGCGGAAGAAACAAAAGAAATTTCTGCGGAAGCAGCCGAAGGCGAACCGCCGAAGCAGGAAGAACCTGCTGTGCAGGAAGCAGCCTTTTCGGACGCAAAAGAGTACGAAGAAGCAAAAGCAAATACGCCCGTGGAGGAAACCCTTGAAGAACAGCCTTCACAAGAAGACAAGGCCTCTTCGGAAGAACAGTCCGCCATCGTTTCAAACGATGAAGCTCCCGAAGAAAAGCCCGTGAAAAAGAAAAAAATACTTTTTCCGCGGGCAAAAAAGGTCATTGCAAAAAAAAGAAGCCACCGTTATGTTGCGGCAGTAGGGGCGGTTCTGATTGCACTTGCCATAGTGGGCGCAATTTCGGTTGTATCCCTTGGGGTAAGGCTTGTAGCAAGGATTCTTGACAATACAAACCAAAAAGAAGCCTTTGAGTGGAAGATATACCCGGTGCTTATGCTTGACCCGGCAACCTTTGATGACCCTGCGCAGCTTGACGACGTATTTTTGCTTAAAACCGCAATGTGGTCGACCCTTCTTGAGCACCGCACTATATATACATATGATGAAAACGGAATGCTGCTTGTTCCGGCTTCTGACCTTGATGTCGCTGCAAAAAAGCTTTACGGCGATGCGGTAACGCTTAAGCACCAGACTTTTTCTGAGGAATACGAGTATTTTTATCTCTATGACGAAAAAACAAATATTTACTCCGTACCTGTTTCAAGCCAGACCGCAAGCTATACTCCCAAAGTGGCAAAAATCACAAGAGACGGCGATATATATACTCTTATTGTGGGTTATGTTGAACCGACTACCCTTTGGACTATAAGCGAGGACGGCTCCTTCACGGAATCCGTTCCGAGTAAATATATGTATTACGACCTTCAGAAGGTAAAGGGCGGCAATTTTATATTGAAATCCGTCAGAAATATTCCGCTGGAGGAGCTTCCTTCCGACCTTGAAACCGCGACTCAACAGTCCCTTAACCAGACCCAGTATATTGACTATGACGAGATATATCAGGAATATCTTAACGGTCAAAGGGAAGAACTGCCGAACAAACAGGATATAGAAAGTTCCAATGGAGTCGATTTCGGCGAAGACATTGAAACACCGGCTTCCGAAGGAAATTAAAATAGGCCGGAGGGTTTTGAGCACGAATGAGCACCGTGCTCAAAATCGTGCTCAAAACCGAATAAACCGCTGAAAAAATGGGGTGCTGCCGTAAAGCAGCACCCCATTTTTAATGAATTTGCGCCGCATATTTTAATAAAGTATGCGGCGCTTTTTTGTGAAATAAGCCGCAGCCGGGGCTTTTGATTCAGCAAGGCAAAAACGCATTTTCCCAGTAAATGAAAGCTGATTTTTCTGAAATTTACAGACAAATTTAAGAAAAAATGTGCCGTAAACTATAAAATATATAATTTAACATACAACTTAAAGTAAAAATATTAAAAAAAATATGCAAAACTGTACTTTTGGACAGGGTGCAAATCAAACTTATCCAATATAATGTTATCATAACATACCTGTATCAAACAGCATGGGAATTCGGGTTTCAGACAGGGGTCTGAATCTGAACGGGTTTGCTTTTGGCAAGGCTGCTGACAGATGATTGGAGGAAATATTATGAGCAAGAAAAACTTGGGTGCTTTCATCTCTGTTCTGCTGATTACGGCACTATTGCTTTCCGGGTGCAATAACAGCGTGCGCAAAGGCGGAATAAAAGAGTCGTCCTCTAACACCGAATATCAGGACAATTCATACAATTCCGATTTTGAAACGACACAAGCGACAGATCTTGAATACGAATATGAATATGTTAAAGCAGTGCTTAAAGACAATGTGCTAACCGTTACAATTTTATCAAGCGACGCTGCCTATCAATATTTCGGAACGGATAGCGGCTTGCGGTATGACGAACCATATCCGGTATACGGCCTTGAGCACAACTACATCGACCTTTTTATCGGAAGTGTGGGAAGTGATTTTTCACCGTTTGTTTTTCTGTTGACTGATCACGGAACGGTTGACTGCGTGCCGGTGGGGAACATTTTGCTTGATTGGTTAATCGGACCGCGTGAGGAAGACCTTGTATTCACCGCCACGGGCGAATTGCCAAGCGTAAACAATGCTGTATCGTTTTATGAAGGCCTTTTATCATATGAAGGCGGAGATTATACAACCGTATTTGCCGTGATTGACCATGGAAATGACGTTGATCTTACATTGCCTTTTTATTATGCCACGCATCCTCAGGATGCACCGCCTTCTGAAGATGAAGCTATGGAAATACTTGTAAGAAATGAACAGGAAGCAAACCCTGACTATCTTTCCGGTCAGAATATGAGTATGAGAGGAACCGGCGAAACGGAGCGCATATATGGGGATTATTGCTCATTGATAGCGGTAGGTTCCGACAGTTCGGAAAATTTTGTTCAGGAACAGCTTTTTGGCGTGGGCGCCTCCGGCGCAATCTATGAATATGACGTGTATACGGACTCGTGGCTTCCTTACAATGCCTTGGCTGAAATTTACAGCAAAAGCGAGGATAGTCAGGACTTATTCGCTATTATTTGCGAGCCGAACGGAAACGAGCTTGACTATATACATACCAACGGACGTATGGAAGAGTTGGTAATTTCTGACCCCGGGCTTTATTCAGACACTCCTATGATACTCTTGCCCCTTAAGAACAACGTTAATATAAAAGTGGAACTTATTTATTATAGTGTTAACGGCGGGATTGAGTCAGAAATGGTGCTTTATGATCTCGACTTGTCACGGAGCGATATGTGCGCCATATATGGCAAAATGACATATGATACTTCTCCGCTGCTTATTTTGGCCACATGGCAGGACGGCCCCAGCGAATTTAACGGAATCTGGTGGGCCGTAAGCGGCGTTGAATACGGAGAGGTTTATATAAGCTATGCTCGCCGTTCGCGATTATAACAACACAACCTTGGGTTGGGGCGGAGAACCCGGCGTTTATTTCTATAATGAAGATGAACCCGATTACAGCAACTATAAATATATTAGGTATGAACAGGTGACTTTTGTCAACAAAGTTAAATTTGTTCCCACCGAATCTGAACAGATTGTTGTTAAGGTTGAAAGCAACCCTGATACCGGTGCATTTGTCGGTGCAGAAGAGACTGAAAGCAGCAATACAATGCTTGCAGTTGCTTTGCTGTCTGTATGCGCTTTTGGCGTAATCGGAACCGTTATATACGGCAAAACCAAAAAAAGTGCCAAATAATTACACTGCAAAAATAAACTTTAATTATGGGCGGCGGCGATAGTATCGTCACCGCCTTTTTTTGCCGAAATACTTTTTAATTCAGAAGCGCTGTTATGAGCCGCTTTTATGATGCTTAAATCTTAAAAATTACCAAAGCCGGCAACGCGCGCAATAAACCTTAAAGCCGCATAAAGAGATATGCGCAAAGCGCAGGCTATGCGGCTTAAAACAAAAACAGGTTGGGCATGAAGCCCAACCTGTTGCCGATAAAGCGTATATGTAATTACAGATCCTTCATAAGAAGCCATTCGCCGATGCCTTTTTTAAGAAGGTCCGGAACGAGAAGAAGAGGCTTGAAGCCTTTCTTTTGATAAAGAGCCTTTGCTCTCGGGTTAAAGTCGGAAACGGCGATAAAGCATTTATTAAAGTTCATGCCCTTGCAGATTCCGAAATAGATATCAATAAGCTGGTCGCCTATGCCTTTTCCGCGATAGTTTTCTTTAACGCCGAGAAGGGCAAGATAGGGAAGTTCGCCGTACATGCCCATCATATCGTATACCATAAGGCCGACAGGCTCGCCGGCTTCGGTTTCGGCAACGATTACATTGCCTGCTTCAAGCGGGCCGTAAACCCATTCGCGCAGAGTGTCGGTTCCTTTGAAGTAATGTTCGTAAAGCGGGCTGTTATCAAATATTTTAACATACTCATCCCACTTGTCGGTTGTACCTTTTACAAAATTGACTCTGTATTTGTAATCCATTTGAGACATAGTAATCCTCCCATATCCTGAATTTTCAGACACTTTAATTATAGCCGAATGTGAGAAAAAGTCAATGTTTGACGACAAATAAAAAAATTTTTTATTAAAGTAAAAAATAAAATTAAAGAAATTGGTTATCCCTTGACTTATGCGCAAAAATGTATTATCATTTTAGCTGTAAAAGTGTGCCGTTTAGGCACTTCACAAAGGGGATGCTTTATTGGCTGTCCATGAGATACATATAGTAAAGGGTACCTGCGAAAAGTTTGAGGAATACAAAAAGATTTTTGACGGTTCATCGCTTCTTCGCCATTACGGAGACCACATTTATGAGTGGATGGAGCAGGGCCTTTCGGAAAACAATGTCTATATTGCCGAAGACGGCAACGGCGAGGCAGTTGGCTTTATGTGGGCACAGCTTAACAGCATATACGCAGAACAGCCGTATATTTCGCTTTTAGGCGTGCGCAGCGATTACCGCGCCCACGGTGTCGGCCAAAAGCTTATTCAGTATTTTATAGACATTTATGAAAGCAAAGGCTTTGAACGCGGTCTTATTGCGGTCAACGACTTTAACCCCAGAGCGAGAATTCTTTATGAAGATATGGGCTTTCACAAAATTACGGCGTATCAGGACGCCGTAAGCGCAAGCAACAATGTATATCTTCTTATGCGTAAATCAAGAAAACACAACAGCAAGGTATGAATCATAATAAACGGAGGAACGAAGAATGAGCTATCATCGCGAGGCATCCTATAAGGCAAATCTTATTGACATTCAAAAGGCGGACCCCGCAAAGCTTGAGGAATACAAGCGCATTTTTGACAACAGCCCGCTTTATAATCATTATTTCAAAAAGAATCCGGAGCTTTTGGAAAAATGGCTTGTTGACTTTATGCCCAATGCATATATTGCGGTTGACCGCAACGGAAATTCGGTCGGCTGGGCAAGCATTTCCGCTTCCGACCCCCATGTTGACGGTCTTCCGAACCTTACTCTTCTTGCGGTAAAAGATACTGCGCGCGGCCGCGGTATCGGTCAGATGCTGCTCAACTTTTATATGAGCGTTATGCAGCAGCTTGGTTTTGAAGAATGCGCCGTTGTGGTAAACGACTGGAACCCCCGCGCAAGAAAGCTTTATGACTCTCTTGGCTTTAAGCTTCGCAAAAGCTTTGAGGATCCTTTTGTCGGCGGCTTTGTTGACCATATGCTTGTAAAAAAACTGTAATCAATCATAAATATAAAAAAGCTCTTTCGCTTTTGAAGTGCACCCCAAAAGTGTCTAACTTTTGGGGTGCATATCATTTTTGCGAAGGAGCTTTTTAGGTGCAGCTTAATTTTGCATTTTGATTTGCTCGCCCTGTATAAGGGGATAGTGTATAAGATTGACACCGTCCAGGTTTTCTTTATGCATATCTATTGCGGTAATTTGGTGATTATTATAGGTCGTATAATAATAGATTCCCTTGTCGGTATTGCAGCAGGCGGTATATATCGTAATTTCAAACTTGCCCTCGCCTACATCGCAGCAGCCTCTTTGCTGTTCAACAGAACCCATAATATGAAAGACCTGGCTTACACTTTCAGCTTCGGAAGCTTCAGATACCGAATTCATTTTTACGAAAGCTGCTCTGACAAAGCGGGACTGTGAGGATAAGTCGCCGGGAAGCCCAAGCCCGCCCATTCCGCGGCTGTAGGTATTAAGCGAAAGCCTGTCGGAAAAAAGGTTTTGAGGAGTTTTCGGCGACAGATGGATATAGTTATTCAGCTGAAAAATCTGTTTATCAAAAGGAGGATTGTTGGTAAGAACCCCCACAGGATTCTGATATATTTTTATGCCTTCCTTTACCGATTCGACCGTTATTGCTTCATTTCTGTCGGCAATCAGCCAATGAAGCTGCGCCAAAGGAAGAGCGTTGCTGAAAGGCGTATTTACTAGATTGATTTTTTCAAGAAAGGCTTTTGCTTCCTGCACGGAAGCACACTGACCGAGAAGCCACGGAATCAATTCAAATTGAGCAATATTATCCTTGTCGGGGGTCTTTTCTTTGTAATCCGCGTTTCCTACAAAGTTCAGACCGGCTATGCAAAGACCCTTTTCGTTTGCGGCGTCATAATAAAGCGGGTAATTGTCTGATATATATGCCATACCTATTATTGCATAATGGGTTTTCATTGCTCCCATATGCCGAAAGTTAAACGGATAGTTACGGGGAGTTACGGTAACTTCGTCGCCATAGGAAAATTCATAGTCCAATGTTCTGCCGAGATAAAAATCCTTCGTTTTATAAGTTACTGCCGTGCACATAAAATCGCCTCCATATTATTGCGGATTTCGACATTCCGTATGCATAATTATAATACAAACGCTTTTTTCTTTCAATAT
This sequence comes from Oscillospiraceae bacterium, assembly GCA_004556975.1. Taxonomy (GTDB): domain Bacteria; phylum Bacillota; class Clostridia; order Oscillospirales; family Ruminococcaceae; genus UMGS1668. Next base: position 28,606 of record SFFD01000013.1, read on the forward strand.
TTTGGCTTAATTAAAGGGCACTAATTCATATGTGCGTAAAATATTGCCCGAAGCTTGCTTTCGCTATATAAACAAGCGCCGAGCCGTGATCCGGCCCGGCGCATATAGCGATTTTAACGGCAACTTATGTATCTGTCGCCGGCACAGGTTATGCCGGCAATTAAAAATAACCTTATCAGTTGTTAGTGAACCAATTTTTTGTGCTGTTTGCTGCTTTTACAAGAAGCAGCATTACGGGAACTTCGGTCAGCACACCCACCGTTGTAGCAAGCGCCGCAGGAGAAGTAGTACCAAACAGAGCAACGGCTACGGCAACCGCCAGCTCAAAAAAGTTGGACGCACCAATCATTCCCGCAGGGGCGGCTATTTTGTGCGGCAGCTTAAAAAGCTTGCAAGCGCCGTATGCAACGGCAAAGATTAAGAAAGTCTGCAAAATCAGCGGTATTGCAATTAAAACAATATGCAGCGGGTTTTCCAAGATGGCGTTTCCCTGAAATGAGAAAATCATTATCAGCGTCAGTAAAAGCCCCATGGTTGTAATACCGTCAAACTTTTTGACAAAGGTGTTCTCAAAATAATCCTTGCCTTTATTATTTATCACAAAGAACCGCGTCAGCATACCTCCGGCAAGCGGAATGACAACAAACAGTATTACAGACAAAATCAAAGTATCCCACGGTACGGAAACATTGGAAACACCGAGAAGAAACTTAACAATCGGGATAAAGGCGACAGGAATAATTAAGTCGTTGGTCGCAACTTGCACTACTGTGTAAGCCGGGTCACCTTTTGTAAGGCTGCTCCATACAAACACCATAGCCGTGCACGGCGCTGCACCGAGCAGTACGGCTCCGGCAAGATATTCTGTTGCAAGTTCGGGTGTGATAAACGCCTTAAAAATTACAAAGAAGAACAGGCTTGCAATACCGTACATTGTAAACGGCTTAATAACCGGTTCGTTATCCAAGTTATAAATAATCCCTTTGGATTTTTTCAGACATTTCTAATGCTTTGAAAATCAACCTTCATCATCATGGGATAAATCATCAGCCAAATGAGTATTGCCATAGGAATGGATACTTTTGCATATTCAAAGCGGTTCAAAAATTCAGGTATCTGCGGCAGAAACTTTCCGATCAGAACGCCGATAACCATACACAGAATAACCCAAACGGTCAAATACTTCTGAAAGACACTGATAGCACTTTTTCTTTGCTCATATATGTACGCCCCCTTTTTAAAAGCCTGATTTGTGCAATAGTTTTTCTACATCGGCAACTTTCAGCACCTTGCCCATAGACACAACCTTTTCATTGACAACAATGGCGGGCATACTCATAACGCCGTATTCCATAACCTTTTGCATATCGGTAATATATTCCACTTCCACGGAAAGTCCCATTGCTTTAACGGCTTCTTTTGCATTTTCATACTGCTCGTGACAGGACTTGCACCCTGCACCCAAGACTTTTATGCAGCAAATACCGTTCTTTGCTTCAGAGCAGCAATCATTTGTAACTTCTCTGACTTCACTTTTAGAGCAGCCGCAATTGCAAGCGCAAGAGGAAGCGGAAGCCTTCTTTTCTTCTTCCTTTTTCTTTCCGAAATTAAACAGCGACATAGTAAATTCCTCCAAAAAAATTTTTAATTAGAATGCGAGCCGAAATATATATAATCCAATAAGCAATCTCATTTACTTCCACAACCACACCCGCAGCTCGGTGTCACATCGGGCATACCGCCTTTGTCACGAAGAACGGGAGGTTTCCAGCCTGTATCATCGCCCACATAAGTGATTGCACCAACAGGGCATTTGTTTCCGCACCCGTGACAGCGGTCAACGCACCCATCGGGATTGATTACAATCGGTGAAGGCGCTTTCTTTTTGTCATAAACCCCGTGGGAGCAAAAATTAACGCAAGTGCCACATTCCATGCAAGATAATATATCCACCACGGGATACCATTTTTTCGCCATTTTCTTATCCTCCGTTTTCTAAATAATCATCGGCTGTATTAAATTAAAGAAATAGCCTACAACGATAATCCCCATTGTACAGATTGCAATGAAAATACCAAGCAGTTTCGGCTTTACCGCTTTGCGCAGCATAATCATTGACGGCAGAGAAAGCGTTGTAACGGCCATCATAAAAGACAGCACAACGCCGAGCAATGCGCCCTTTGCAAGCAGAGCCTCTGCAATGGGAATTGTACCGAATATATCGGCATACATGGGAGCGCCCGCGATTGTAGCAAGAATTACGCCGAAAGGATTGTTATCGCCGAGAACCTTTACGATAAATTCTTCGGGAATCCAGTTATGGATAATCGCCCCGATACCTACGCCGATAAGCACATAAGGTGCAACCTTTTTGGCGGTGGCAACAACCTGCTCCCACGAGTATTTCATTCGGTCCCTGAAATGCAATTCCTCTTGAGGAACATCAATTGCACGACCGTTTCGAATAAATTCCTCCACCTGATTTTCAAGGTGCAGTTTCTCAATCAGCGTACCGCCTGCAACCGCAATTACAAGACCAAGCACAACATATATAACCGCTACCTTCCACCCGAAAATACTCATTAACAGCACAAGACTTCCAAGGTCAACCATGGGTGAAGAAATCAGGAAAGAAAAAGTTACGCCAAGCGGCAGCCCTGCGCTTGTAAACCCGATAAACAAAGGAATGGAAGAGCAGGAGCAAAACGGAGTTACTGTTCCAAGCAGGGCGGCAAGTATATAATAAAAATAAGAACGCCCAAAAGAACCATTATTTTAATGATATCATAAATAAAGAACTGAACGGTGCCGCCAATCTTTCCGGTCGCGTCTATTCCGCAGGCGTTCAAAAATGAGCCTATAAGCCGGTTAAGCCAATGCATACCCAGAATTTCATTCTGAATAAAGTTCCACGCAGTTTCAAGTGTTTGCAAAAAAACGCCTCCTAAATATAAATATATTTAAATACATCTATGCGTGCTCCCAGAATAAACCGTGCGGAAAAGGTTGGAGGTTATCTTACTTTTCGCAGCACGATTTATCTTCATTTTTGCAGGCAAAGGTCAGTTCCTTAAGCAAATCCACAGCAGCCTTTGAACCCTCTGCCGAAATGGAGTAGTGCATCCATTTGCCTTCCTTGCGGCCGACCACAATTCCGGAATCACAAAGAATTTTCATATGATGGGATAGCGTAGGCTGGGTAACATTGAGTTCATCAAGAAGTTTACAGGCACATTTTTCACCGCTTCGCAAGAGCTTTAGGATACTGATGCGGTTTTCATCGCATAAAGCTTTAAAGACCGATACAATTTTATCTTCGCTAAGTTCCACGATTGTTACCTCCAATGGTTCGATACATATACATTTTATACAACATATAGATATTTGTCAATATATTTTCGAGAAATTTATATCTGTATTATTTAAAAAAGCCAAAGCGTCATGCTTCGGCTTTACTTTGGTCGAAGTGACAGGACTCGAACCTGCAGCATCCTGCTCCCAAAGCAGGCGCGCTACCAATTGCGCTACACCTCGAAATATTAAGCTATAACATTATATAGGAAAATTTATGTTTTGTCAAACTTTTTTGAATATAAAAGCTCATACCGTCCAATATTTTTTCATAAATATGATGACGGAGGCGAAGCTACTTATGAATTTGCTTGCAAAACGGGAGGAAAAGGAAAGGATTAAAAGAAAAGAAAAAGAACGCGCGCAGCTTCGCGATGATATGCAAAGACTGGAGGCAGAAATTCGCCGAAATGAGTCGCTGTTCAATATTGTGACGGATGAAAATTTGATAGAAGCGCTTATTTTTGAACAAAGCGCCAATGAAGCGCGTATGAATTATCTTTTGCAGCAAGCCAGAAGCATTTAAAACAAAAAGGCACGGCACATATCGGCTTTTTGGGCGAGCGCGCAGGGGTAAAATTTGAGCACCGTTTTATAAAGCGCAAATAAGGAAAAACAGTAAAGCGAAGCCGCGGCGAAATTTCGCCGCGGCTTCGCTTTCTTTTCTTTTGGCAGAAGACCGTAAAAAGAGTGATTACTGAATCTCAAGGTGCTTGTTTTCAGGCTTTTGTTCAACAAGCTTCGGCATTTCAAGAGTGAGCACGCCGTTTTCAAAGCGGGCTTTAATATTGGAAACATCAACGCCGGTGGTGTCATAAGAACGTTTGAAAGAACCGCTTCTGCGTTCACGCATTATGAAGTTACCGTCTTTATCTTTTTCTTCGTGCTCATAATTGCGGTTTGCACTTATGGTAAGATAGCCGTCTTCAATTTCAACATCAATGTCTTCCTTTTTGAATCCCGGAAGCTCTGCCTCAAGAACATATTCGTTCTCTTTTTCTTTAATATCGGTTCTGATGAAGGGTTCATTTCTGAATTCGGGGTGACCGAACATTGCACGTTCCATCATATCAAAATCATGGAAGGGGTCAAAAATCTCATTTTCATTTTTACGATAAGGCTTAAGCAACATAATAAATTCCTCCAGTACAAATTATCTATTTAATGGGTAATTATAAAATTTATTTTGTTCTCTTCGGGAATCTTTTCTTTCCCTTTCGAACAACTATATTGTACTGCCGTTTTTTTAAAAATGATGCTATATTTTGTTAAGCAAATGTTAATTTTAGCACTCTAATAACATGACTGCTAAAACTTTTTCGTCAATCCTCGGCAAGCTTTTGCAGGCGGTAATAAACGCCTTTCTTTGCCATAAGTTCATCGTGGCTGCCCTGCTCAACAATGCCTTCATCACCAAGAACAATAATGATTTTGGCGCCGCGGATTGTACTTAAACGATGCGCTATTGTGAATACCGTGCGCCCTTTGGAAAGGCGCTCAAGGCTTTGCTGAACAAGGCGCTCGCTTTCATTGTCAAGGGCAGAGGTCGCCTCGTCAAGAATAAGCACCGGCGGGTTTTTAAGAAAAACCCGGGCGATGGAAATCCTTTGTTTTTGCCCGCCGGAAAGTTTTATTCCGCGTTCCCCTACATAGGTTTCATAGCCCTCATCCAATTCGCTGATAAATTCGTCGGCGCCCGCAAGTTTAGCCGCCTCGATAACTTCGTCATAGGTCGCATCCGGTTTGCCGTAAAGAATGTTGTCGTAAATCGTACCGGAAAAAAGATAAACATCCTGCTGAACAACGCCGATGCTGCTGCGCAGGCTTGAAAGAGTGATTTTGCGTATATCCCTTCCGTCAAGCAGCACTTCGCCCTCCGTAACATCATAGAATCGGGGGATAAGGTTGGAAAGTGTGGTCTTTCCGCCGCCTGAAGGACCCACAAGGGCTACATTGTCGCCGGGGTGAACGTGCAGATTTATTTTTGACAGAACTTCATTTTTTGAATCGCTGTATGTAAAGCCTACATTGCGAAGCTCAATGTCGCCTACAACATTTTCAATGGGGGCTGCATCGGAAGCGTCCTTGATTTCAGGTTCAACATCCATGATTTCATAAAATCTTTCAATTCCGGTAAGTCCCTGCATAAAGGTTTCGGTAAACTGGGCAAGGCGGCTTACGGTATTGAGCAGCACTGTGGTATAAAGAAGATATGCCATATAGTCGCCGGGAGTGATTTTTCCTTTCATAAGAAAAACAGCGCCAAGCGCAACAACCATGATATACATAAGACCGTCAAAAAGACGGATTACGCAGTGAAGTTTTCCCAAAGAACGGTATGCCTTGCGCTTTATGTTCAAAAAAGCTTCGTTGCCTTTTTGAAACTTTTTCTTTTCCATTTCTTCGTTGGCAAAGCTTTGCACAACGCGGATTCCGAGAAGGCTGTCTTCAATCTGGGCGTTTATTTCACCGATTTGAGAACGCTCACTGTAAAAATTATTGCGAAGCTCATGCCGAAGCTTCAGCACGATAAAGCCGAGTATCGGTATCATAACATAAATGAACAGAGTCAAGGGAACGTTTACGTTAAGAAGGATTATAAGAGAAGCAAAGAATTTTACAACGCCGATAAGTATTTCTTCCGGTGCATGATGAGAAAATTCCGTTACATCAAAAAGGTCTTTGGTGAGGCGGCTCATAAGCTGGCCGACTTTTGTGTTGCTGTAAAAGCTAAAGCTCATTTCCTGAAGATGGGCAAAAAGGTCGCGGCGCATATCGGCTTCAAGTCTGGCGCCCATCATATGCCCTATGTTTGTCATAAAATAGTTTGCCGCCGTGTCGATTATGCGCAAAACAATGTATACCGCGCAGACCTTAAGAATAAGAGCCACGGTAAGGCTTGCGGCGTTATTCTGTGCGGTGTTTGTGATATTACGCACTATTACGGGAAGAACAATATCGCAAACAGTAGTAAGAGAGGCACAGAAAAGGTCAAGGGCAAGGGTGGGCAAATATGGTTTATAATACGGCAAAAACCGTTTTATATAGCCTTTTTCTTTGGATTTTTCTGCTTTCGCACTCATTTTATTTTTTAACCTCCGTAAACAATTATGCTCCCTCAAAAAAATAAAAGAGGGAGCGGGTTCTGTATATATTTTATTATATAATGAATAATTTTGCAAGATAAATTATAAAAATATGCAGCGGATAAAAGCCGTATCCAAGCCACCGCGGAATTTTTATTTCGCTTTTTGTATTCGCCAGCATAAGCGGCAGCGCCAAAACCGCAAAGCCCTGAGCGTTAAGTGAAATTCCCATAAAAACGCAGTTGGGGGTGTCCATAAAGGAAGCAAGAAGGTAAATTCCTATAACAAGCCCGAAAGCATCTGCGCTTTTTTGACATAAAACATACATAAGCACCATCAGGACAACGCCGTATAGGGAATATTCAAAACCCTCCCAAAGCGAAGCAACGGAAACAATGCCGAAAACAAGCCAATTTTTATTTTTAAGCGCTTCAATGGCAAAAAGGGCAAGCAGCATTGTAAAACCGACATTCAGCCGAAGATTTGAAGCAACGGTTGAAACAGCACCGCCGAATGTTCCGTAATTTATTGGGTCAAAAAGCTGGTTTGTATTGTAAGGGAAGAAAGCAAGGGAGTAAAAAGGCTGAGAAACAAAAGAAAAAATCAAAAGACGGATTGCATATTTTTTCGGGTTCTTTGTATATATGCACCCTGTGGCAAGGCAGTATGCAAAAAGAGGAAAAGCAATGCGCCCGATTATTCTTAGCCACATTTTATCCGGAAAAAACACATAGCCGATGTGGTCAACAGCCATGGTGACGAATGCGGTTATTTTCAAAAGCCCTGTGTCGCGGTTTGTTTTAACGGAGGGTTCAGCTGTGCAGTCGGTTGTTGGCTTCGGAAACACAGTCACGAAGGTATCCCTCCAGCTTGAAAGATTCACCGGTACCTATAGCTACACATTCTTCCGGATTTTCAGCGACAGTACACTTTAAATTGAAACGGTTTGAAAAATATTTGTCAAGACCGTTAAGGCGGGAACCGCCGCCGGTCATAAGAATTCCGTTTGTTTTAACGTCTCCCGCAAGTTCCGGAGGGGTCTTTTCAAAGACCTTCTGCACCGCGGCGGCAAGCTGCGCCGCAAGATCATAAAATACATCCGAAAGTTCCTGCCAGCTTAAAGTAACCCGCCCGGGAAGACCGGTAAGCAGATTTCTGCCTTTCACCTCAAATGTGCGGTCATCATCAAAGTTCCAGCAGGTTCCTATGGCCTTTTTTGCTTCTTCCGCCATTCTTTGCCCTATAAGAAGACCGTACTTCATACGGACGTAGTGAATGATTTCTTCATCAAATCTGTTTCCGGCAATTTTTACGGAGTGCTTGCACACTACGCCCGAAAGGGAAAGCAGAGCAATATCCGTTGTGCCGCCGCCGATGTCGATAATAAAATGTCCGTCGGGCTTTGATATATCAAGTCCGGCGCCGAGCGCGGCGGCAACCGGTTCTTCAATAAGAAAAACCTTTCTTGCGCCGGCGGAAACCGCGGCGTCAACAACCGCGCGCTGCTCAACATCGGTAATGATGCTGGGCACGCAAATGGCAACGCGGGGCTTAAAATAGCTTTCTCCGCAGACCTTTTTTAAGGCATAGCGTATAAGCTCGTTCGTAAGGCGATAGTTTGATATAACGCCGCCGCCCATAGGGCAGACGGCAGAAATGAATGCAGGCGTTCTGCCAAGCATTTTGTGGGCCTCCGAACATATGGCGACAATTTCGCCGGTATCGTTGTTTACGGCAACAATATTCGGTTCGCGGAAAAGAACTCCGCGGTCGGGGTCATATGCGATTATTTTTGTTGTTCCAAGATCTATTCCTATATCAGCAGGCATTTCATTTCTCCGTAAAAGTAAACAGTAGATAGTAAATTAAGTACAATTACAATAATATATAATAAGATTAAAGCATAAACAGGCGCTTGTCAATTATCATTTTATTAAAAATTTCTTAAAAACAGAGCGCATTTCAATGTTCCTCAAGCATATAGCGAAGATTTGTGAATCTTCCGGCACGGCGGTTGTTGTCAACCATGGAATAAACCGCTTTGCTGTCGCCCACAAGGATAAGCAGCTTTTTTGCCCTTGTAACCGCGGTATAGAGCAGGTTGCGGTAGCAAAGACGGGAATTTACCTCCATAAGGGGAATTATGACTGCTTCAAACTCGTTGCCCTGGCTTTTGTGAACGGTTATGGCGTATGCGTGGTCAAGTTCGCCTGCATTGTCATACGGATAATCCGCCACACGGTCGTCAAAGCGAATAGCCATAAGGCGAAGCATGGGGTCCATTTTTTCGATTATTCCGATATCGCCGTTGAATATTCCCTGGCCCATTTCTCCGTCGTCCTTTTTCCAGACCATATCATAGTTGTTCCGCACCTGCATGACTTTGTCGCCCTCGCGAAAAAGGCGGCCGTTTTGAGTATATTCCTTTTTGTCCTTTGAGGGCGGATTAAGCGCTTTCTGTAAAGCAATATTAAGCCCCCAGGTGCCCGCTTCGCCGCGTTTTCCGGGGCAAAGCACCTGAATATCCCACATAGGAGAAAGATTATATGCTTTCGGAAGGCGCTTTTCGCAAAGCTGGCAAACAGTTGCGGCACATTCCGCTTCCGACTTTCGCGGAAGAAAGAAAAAGTCGTTGTCGCGGCTTTCAAGGCAGGGGTATTCCCCGTTAACAATGTCGTGGGCATTTGTTACTATCATGCTTTCAGCCGCCTGACGGAAGATGGTGTTCAGGGTGACAGACGGCAGAATGTCAGAGGCAAGCAAGTCATGCAGAACATTGCCTGCTCCTACGGAGGGAAGCTGGTCCGAATCCCCAACCATAATGAGCCTGCAGGAAAACGAAAGTGCCCTTAAAAGAGAATTAAAAAGCAGGCTGTCTACCATAGACATTTCGTCCACAATAAGTGTATCGCATTTAAGCGGATTTTTTTCATTTTTGCGAAAAACCGGGTGCATTTCATCGGAGGAATAGTCCACTTCCAAAAGGCGGTGTATGGTTTTTGCCTCTTTTCCGGTAAGCTCCGTAAGACGTTTTGCGGCGCGGCCTGTGGGCGCAGCAAGCATAACGGCGTCGCCTTGCTGTTCCAACAGGTGAATAAGGGCGTTAAGAGTTGTGGTCTTGCCTGTGCCGGGTCCGCCGGTAAGCACGAACACATGATTGCGCACAGCTTCGCGCAGCGCCTTTTTCTGCAGTGGGTCATACTCAATGCCAAGTTCGCTTTCAAGCAGCTCTATGGAACTGTTCAAAGAAGAGTCACTTTCGGAGCAAAGGTCGTGCAGCATCATGCGAAGGCGTCCTGCGGACGCGGTTTCTGCTTCAAAAAATTCGGGAAGATAGATAAACTGCCGTCCGTTACGGTAATATTCCTCAAGTTCGTGCTGGTGCACAAGCTCATCAAGCGCGTCCGCCATGGCGTCACTTTCGCCTAAAACCCCGGCAGCCGCAGGCAAAAGCCTTTCTGCCGGAAGACAGGTATGACCGTTGTCAAGATTATGCACAAGCACAAATTTTATTCCCGCTTTAAGCCTGCGAATATCATCCGCTTTGCCGCGCTTCATAAAAATTTCGTCCGCTTCGGCAAAATCAAGCCCTATATCCGGGTCGCAAAGCAGGTATGGGTTTTCGACGATAAAATCCATTGCGGATGCGCCCCATTTTTTCCATGCGCGAACGGCAACCGCCGCAGGCAGACCGAAATCCTGCAGAGCGGTCATAACCTTGCGCGCGCCGAAGGCACGCTGAAACTGGGCATTTATTTCTAAAGCCATTTTTTCAGAAACACCTTTTACCCTTGCAAGCTGTTTCGGGTCGTTTTCAATGGTTTCAATAGTATATTCTCCGAAAGCGTCTGCAATGCGGTTTGCAAGAGCGGGACCAACGCCTTTAAAAGAACCGCCCCCAAGGTATTTTCGGATTGCGGAAACAGAAGCGGGAAGCCTTCTTTCACAAACCAAGGCACGGAACTGGCTGCCGTAATTAGGATGAGAAGCAAAGCTTCCCGTAAGTGAAACTTCTTCGCCTGCTTCAACGGCGCCAAGCTCGCCCACAACGGTGACAAGTTCGCCTTTCATATCAAGGTCAAAAACAACAAAGCCGCTTTCCGGCTTATAACATACAATGTTTTCTACCGTTCCGGAAATCTGCTCGGTTTCAAGCTTATCGTTCCTTACCATAACAAAACCGCCTGCTTTTTTAGAATTCATAAAATCAAGATTATATAATTATATATCTTTTTCTTCGTTCTGTAAACCAAGCATAAGCGCTGTTTCAAGCTCTTTTTCGTTTTCCGCGGCGGTGCAGTAAAAGCGCCGGCAGAGATTAAAGCAAATTCTTTTTGCTTCGGCGCTTGCCGCACGGCAGTCAAGAATGACCTTTCCGCTGACGGGGTCTGCTTCAGCAAGGGCGGCGCGAACCGATTCCTCAAGGGTTTCTTCATTGACAGAGGAAACATCCGCAATAAAAAACACGCATTTTTTCATATTGCACTTTATGCTTTGGCGCAAAAGCCATTGTGACGCTTCAATCATTCCAAGAGAGGCAAAAAAAGTAACAATGAGCACGGCAAGAATTTCAAGCAGCATGGCAAAAGCAGCCTCCTTTCAATATTACATTTTATGAGCACGGACAGAGAAACGCTACTGTAACGAAAATCTAAAAATGAGCATAGCATAAAGCACAGGAAACACTTTGGAGGTTTCGGCAATGAAAAAATATTCGTTTTACATAGCCGGCGGGGATATGCGTTTTGTATATTTGGCTAATTCTCTTGCGGCTGATGGATATACGGTTACTGCGTTTGCCCTTTCGGGAGCGGAGGGGCTTTCCGGCGACGTGATAATAAGCGGCGATTCTTCAGAAGCTGCTTTTTCAAATGTTGTGGTTCTTCCGCTTCCGTGCGACGACAGAAGGGGCAACCTGAATGCGCCTTTTGACAAAAGAGAAATTCCGCTTGCGGAAATTGTTTCGCGCCTTGAGCACGGAACAGTGCTTGTGGGGGGAATGGTTCCGAAAAATATAAAGAACGCCGCAGAAAAGCGCGGCGTTCCGGTGATTGATTATTTTGAAAGAGAGGAATTTGCTGTACGAAACGCCTCTTTGACTGCGGAAGCGGCTGTTGCGCTGGCGCTTGAAGCAGTAAATGAATCCATAAGTAAAATGCCCGTGCTCGTTCTGGGTCACGGAAGAATAGGCAGACTGCTCGGCAGTATGCTCAAGGCCCTTGACGCAGACGTTACCGTCGCCGCAAGGCGATATTCCGACCTTGCATGGATACGTTCGGAGGGCAACACACCCATTGAATTTTCCCGTCTGGGCGGGAAAATAGGTGAGTTTAAAGTAATATTGAGCACGGTTCCGGCGACGGTGCTCAACAAAGACATTCTTTGCTTTGTAGATAAAGGCGCAGTAATAATCGACCTTGCCTCCATGCCCGGAAGCATTGATTTTGAAGCGGCGGAAGAGCTGGGCCTAAGGGCGGAAAGAGCTCTTGGCCTTCCCGGAAAGTTCGCCCCCAAAACTGCGGGAGAAATTGTGAAAGAAACCGTGCTCAACATTTTAGACGAAATGGGGGAAGATGACCTTGGCTGAAAAAATAAGACTTGGATTTGCTGTTTGCGGTTCGTTCTGCACTTTTAAGAGGGTCTTGGAGGAGCTTGAAAAGCTGGCAAAGGAATACGACATAACACCGATAATGTCATCCGGCGCGGCCTTTACCGATACCCGATTCGGAAAGGCAGAGGATTTGCGGCGCCGTATAACCGAAATCTGCGGGAAAGAGCCGATAACTACCATTGCGGGAGCAGAACCCATCGGGCCGCAGGCACTGCTCGATGTGCTGGTTATAGAACCGTGTACGGGCAACACCCTGGGCAAGCTTGCTAACGGAATAACGGATACCGCGGTGACTATGGCGGCAAAAGCGCATCTTCGCAACGGGCGCCCCGTGGTGCTTGCGGTTTCGACCAATGACGCCCTGGGCGCTTCGGCAAGGAACATAGGCACTCTTATGAATGCCAAGAACATATACTTCGTGCCAATGCGGCAAGACGCGCCGCAGGGAAAGCCGGCTTCGGTCGTTGCAAATTTTGCAAAAACCGGCGCGGCAATAAAGGCCGCTCTTGAGGGCAAACAGGTGCAGCCTGTGCTTGTTCAGTAAAATGTATAAAGCCGATCTTTTTTTTCAATAATCCTTTTGTCCGAATATACGGACAGAAAGGATTGATAATTTGAAAAAAATTGTTTCGGCTTTTTTATTTTTGATTATAGTAACCGCATTTTATGAAATTTCTTTTGCAATGACGGCAGAAGAGGCCGCAAGTCTTGATCTCAACACCATAAGCGGCTTTTCGGCAGAGGAACTTGCAGCAGGGCTAAAAGGCGAGCTTGCGAACCTTGCGGAGGATTTTGTTTTGGCGGAACAGGAATGCGGCGTAAACGCCGTATTCCTTGCGGCGCTTGCCGCGCATGAATCCGGCTGGGGAAAGCATTGCTTTAAACCGAACAATATTTTTGGCTGGAGCGGAAAAAGCTTTGATTCAAAAAGCGAATGTATTGCGTTTGTTGCTTCGCGCATTGCAGAAAAATACCTTTCGGAAGACGGACGCTGCTTTCACGGAAAAAATCTTTACGGCGTCAATGTTTCCTATAACGGAAGCAAACAGTGGGTCAATGCCGTTGCCGGAATAATGGCAAAGATAAGCCAAAAAGCAGAAGAGGCAGCAAACCTATTCCCGGCGGAGGAACGCTTTGACAGCGTTTATCTGTACCCTTGCGAAACGGAAGATATTAAAGAAAAAAGCTGCTTTGCAGAGCCTGCAAAGCAGCCGGAAGAGGAATTCAGTAGTTCTGAAACACTGTGGAAATGTTTTTGCGGCAGCATTCAGGAGAATACCGCCAATAGTCAATATGACCTTCCGTAATGTAATAGCATAGCGGAGACGGCTCGGTTTCGCCGTCAAAGGCGTCTACAATAATAAGCTTTATCTTCATTTTCTCGGGGATAAGGCTTTTTATGTATACAGAAGCCTGCTGCCCTGCCCGAAGCATGGAACACGGTTCTGCAAGCCCTGCAAGATTGGGAGTAAGCTCCACAAAAACGCCGTAATCCTCTACGGAACGTATAATTCCGCCGACTGTTTCACCGGGAGAAAATGCTCCCGCATTTTCCTCCCAAGTGCCAAGCAGCTCTTTGTGCGAAAGGCAGATTCGCCCGTTTTCGTCCCTCCCCGAAACTACGGCAAAAATCCTTTGACCGCCGCGAAAACGGTCGGAGGGATGCCCTATGCGGGATACGCTTATGCTGTCAATGGGTAAAAGAGAGGATATTCCGCAGCCGATGTCTGCAAAGCACCCGAAGTTTTCCATATGCGTAACAGCGGCGGGAATTACATCCCCCGGAGTAAGATTGTCAAGATAGTTTTTTACGCAATCCTGCTGCACTGCCCTGCGTGAGCATATGGCAACAGGCTTGCCTGTTCCGTCGTGTTCAAAGCCGGTTATGCGGAAACAAACGGGCTTGTTCACCCGTGAAATTATGGCAATATCGCGCGTTTCTCCGCTTTCAATACCCATAGCGCCTTCCACCCTGGGAATAATTCCTTTTGTTCCGTTAAGGTCAAGCAAAAGATTGTGTTCGGCGGTGCAGACCGAAGCCCGCGCTTCAAGCACGGTTCCGTTTCGGTATGCCTCCTGAAGAGATGAAATATTCTGCAAAGCGGCTTTATTGGCCGCTGAATTTATGATGCCGCCTTCCGGCAAATATTCCGTCATTTGATTTCCTCCCTGAAATTTTATGATTATTTATATTCGTAAAAAACGGCATTTATGAATGAGGAGGAAAAGCCGAAGCGGGCTTTTATTTTTAAGATTGCCTTTAAAAGGCAATTTAGGTATTTCATACGCTCATCGCAGGGATTTAAAGAATAGGGCGCGGACGGAATATTGCGGAAATAAAATGGGGCGCAGTAAAAAGGCAACAACATAAAGCACAGGCAAAACGGTGAGCAGGACGCCGTTTTGCATGAGTTTTGCCGAAAACCGGTACAAAATTGTAAAAAAATTATGAATTTAACAGAAAGCATGCAACAAAAGAGGATATTTTGCCGTCATATATTATGAAAGGAAAAATTTGCAGATAATTAAGGGAAAAATCGGGAATTGATTTAAAAAATATTGCGGGGAGGTGGTTCCCATGTGGGGAATAAGCAGGCGGAACGGCGGGTTGCTTTCCGCACGCAGAGTAAAAATAAAATTTTTTAAGCCTATTTGGAATAATATGAAATGAAAGGAAAAATTCTACACACTATAATGACAAACAATAAAGGAGATGATATGGCTATGAAAAAATTTCTTTCAATACTTTTGTCGGCGCTTATGGCGGCAGTGATGCTTTCTGTGCCGACAGCGGCAAAAGATGCTTCCGCAAGCGTGGCGATGAAGTATAAAGCCGCGGGAACGGGCGCAAATTCACCTAAAGAAACCTTTAAATTTGTGCAGGTGGGCGACGGTATTGCGGAAGACGGCACAACGGCGCCGAAGCTTTTGGATACAGGCTCCGGAAGCTTTGCAGAAGTTGCTTTCGCAGAAGGAGCAGCTACAGCCCAGGGTTATGAATCAAGCGGATATTTCATGCTTCCCAAGTACGATAAAGAGGGAGTATATACCTATACCGTCGGTATGGCGGAAGGCGACACCGCGGGCGTTGCTTATGACAAAAATAACGTCGTGCTTAAAATTACCGTAGGTAAAAATAACGACGGAAGCTTTTCTTACGCAGGCAGTATGGAGGGAAAGCCTGAAAGCACTTATTCCGCAGGCACCCTTGCCGTGAAAACCTCGGTTGCCGGAAGCACGGGCGCGGAAGAATTTGAATATGAAATAAAACTCTCTGCGCCAAAGGGCAAAAAAATCAAAGGCGCCGTTGCGGTAAACAGCAGCTTTGGCGGAGCGGGCACCTCCGTAACGCCGAAAAACGGCGGAGAGGCGGAGCTTTTGATTTCAGTCAGGATTAAAAACGGCGAAACGGTAACCCTTTCGAATATTCCGTACGGAGCGGCATATTCCGTGACGCAAAAAGCAGCAGCGGGCTATAAACCGATATCTTCGGGAGCATCGGGAACGGTGAACAAAGATACTCCGGCACCGGTTGCAAGCTTTATGAACACCGCAATGCCGACGGTGGCAATTAAAGCGAATAATGTTACGGCGGATTATGACGGCAAACCGCATGGCGCAAGCGGATATTCCTTTAATACGGAAGCTCTCGCTTCGGGACACAGCATAAAAGCAGGAAGCGTTGTAATTTCCGGAAGCGCGGTGAATGCGGGCGAATATGTCGGCGCGCTCGTGCCTTCCGGCGCGGTTATAATTGACGCAAACGGAAACGACATTACCGGTGAATATTATATCGAATATGTAAACGGCAGCATCAATATAAACAAACGCAAAATCGTTATTACCGCAAACGACAATACTGTTCCCTATGACGGAAAACCCCACGGCGGAAACGGCTATACCGTAAGCGGAATTTCGGGAGAAGAAAACAGCGGACTTGTTACCGGTCACGAAGTGAAAAATGTTGTTATTTCAGGGGAACAGACCGAAGAAGGCACCTATGAAAACGCCCTTGTACCCTCCGGCACACAGATTTTTGAAGGCAACACGGATGTTACCGCAAACTATGAGATAATCTATGTTTCCGGCAGGCTTTTGATAAGCCATGTTCACGAATGGGGCGAGCCCACCTATGAATGGTGCCGCTCCACCGACGGCAAAGGCTATGTATGCATTGCTGCCCGTGTATGCAAAAAAGACGCAAGCCACAAAGAAACCGAATCAGCTACCGCTTCCTATGCCGTTGTTACGGCTCCCGAATGCGAAAAGGACGGCCTTGGAAGACATACTGCGGAATTCAAAAACCCTGCTTTTGAAAAACAAATAAAAGATATAATACTTCCGAAGCTTGGTCATGATTACAGACCGTATTGGAGCTATGACAAAACGGGTCATTGGAAAATGTGCTCGCGCTGCAAGGCAAAGTTTGACTTCCATTACCACGATTTTACCGAATGGAGAACGGTTCTTGACGACAAGGGCCGCGAAACCAACCAGCAAGAACGCTATTGCAGGGATTGTTCGTATTATGAAAGATCGACTGTCATTCATATAAAGCCGGGCAAGCCGGGTAACTCCGAAACGAACCCAAATACCGGCGCACAGGTCATTTCCGCTGTTCCGGCGGCAGTAATTGCGGCGGCGGCAATATTAAGAAAAATAAGATGACACTTTTTTTGGATTTCCTTTTCAGCAAGGCAAAAGCGGCGGCAATATGCCGTCGCTTTTGCTATTTAGAAAAAGTTACGCAAAGTTGCAAAAATCATATAAATATGCTATATTATTATTCTGTAAGAATATTTTTAAAAGGAGGAGCGCAACATGGACGTAAGAATAGGCGATGTGCTTTTAATGAAAAAAAATCACCCGTGCGGAGGAACAAAATTTGTTGTGCTGCGCTCCGGAATGGATTTTAAGCTGCGGTGCGAAAAATGCGGACACGAAATTGAAATTCCGCGCAGCAAGGCAGAAAAAAACATAAAACAGATAATCAGGGAGGGCATTGCCGTTGATAGATAAGCTTGCCGATATTGAAAGGCGCTGGGAACAGGACGGCATTCAGCTTTATCAGCCTGAAGTTATAAACGATAACGAACGATATACTGCCGTTATGAAGGAATACCGCACGCTTACGCCCATTGCGGAAAAATATAAGGAATATAAGGCTGAAAAAAGCCGCTTTGACGAAGCTGAAAGCATACTTGCGGAGGAAACGGACAGGGAACTTCGCGATATGGCGAAGGAACAGCTGGAAGAAAGCAAAAACCGTATGGCAAAGCTTTCGGAGGAACTTAAAATATTGCTGATTCCCAAAGATCCCGACGATGACCGCTCTGTAATTATGGAAATTCGCAGCGGAACAGGCGGCGAAGAAGCCGCGCTTTTCGCCGCGGTGCTTTATCGTATGTATACCATGTATGCCGAGTCAAAGGGCTGGAAGACGGAGATTATTTATGCCAACCAGACGGAACTTGGCGGATATAAGGAGATTTCTTTTTCCGTGGAGGGCGAAGGCGTTTTCGGCCGCCTTCGCTTTGAAAGCGGAACGCACCGCGTTCAGCGTGTGCCCACTACGGATTCTCAGGGAAAGATACAGACTTCCGCGGTAACAGTTGCCGTACTTCCCGAGCCGGAAACCGTTGAGATTGAAATTGACCCGAAGGATTTGCAGATAGACACCTTCCGCTCCAGCGGAGCGGGCGGTCAGCATATAAACAAAACCAGCTCCGCAATCCGTATAACGCATATTCCTACGGGAATGGTTGTGGAGTGCCAGGATGAGCGCAGTCAATATAAAAACAAAGATAAGGCAATGAAGGTGCTGCGCAGCCGCCTTTATGAGCAAAAAAAGCAGGCGTCGGACGATGCCCGCGCCGCAGAACGCAAGTCGCAGGTAGGCAGCGGCGACCGCAGCGAACGAATTCGCACCTATAATTTTCCGCAGGGGCGGGTTACCGACCACAGAATCGGGCTTACGCTTTATAAAATCGATTCCATTGTGAACGGCGGGCTTGACGAGCTGATAGAACCGCTTATTGCAAACGACCGTGCAGAAAAGCTTCGCGGAGAGGACTGAATTATTTTGGAAACATTACTTCTTGACGCTAAAAAAGAGGGCGCGGTTGAAACCGCTGCGGAAATTATTAAAAAAGGCGGCCTTGTCGCCATTCCTACAGAAACAGTATACGGTCTTGCCGCAAATGCTTTTGACCCCGTTGCCTGCGCCAATATATTCAAGGCAAAGGGGCGCCCAGGCGACAACCCGCTTATAGTTCATATCTGCAGCATGGATATGATAAGCGACGTTGTGGAGGAAGTGCCGGAAAAGGCAAAAATCCTTGCGGAAAAGTTTTGGCCCGGCCCTTTAACCATGATAATGAAGAAAAGCGACAAAATTCCGCTTGTGACAAGCGCAAATCTGCCGACCGTGGCGGTGCGTTTTCCGTCGCACCCGGTGGCGCAGAAAATAATAGAAAAATCCGGTTTGCCTCTGGCAGCGCCGTCGGCAAACCTTTCGGGAAGCCCCAGCCCCACCACCTTTGAGCACTGCGTGCACGACCTTATGGGCAGGGTGGACGCAATTATTGACGGCGGGCCGTGCTCTGTTGGGGTTGAATCCACCATAATCTCATTTGCGGAGGAAACACCCGTGCTTCTTCGCCCGGGGTATGTAACCCTGGAGCAGCTTATGGAAGCCATAGGAGAGGTGAGTCTTTCAAAAGCAGTGCTCGAGAAGCTCGGAGCTGGAGAAAAGGTGCTTTCCCCCGGAATGAAATATAAGCATTATGCGCCAAAAGCAAAG
This sequence comes from Oscillospiraceae bacterium, assembly GCA_004556975.1. Classification (GTDB taxonomy): domain Bacteria; phylum Bacillota; class Clostridia; order Oscillospirales; family Ruminococcaceae; genus UMGS1668. The sequence continues at coordinate 47,456 of SFFD01000013.1, forward strand.
GTAAGCCTTGTTAAAGGCAGCAGCGCACAGTATGTTAAATATGTGAATGAGCACGCAAATGAGCACGGAATTTTTGCACTTTGCTTTGATGAGGAAGCGCCCATGCTCAAAACAAATACGGTGTGCTACGGTTCGGAATATTCGGACGCACAGCAGGCAGAACGCCTTTTTGACGCCCTTCGCGAGCTTGACGACCTGGGCGCTCTGCGCGTTTATGCCCATTCGCCAAAAACCACGGGCATAGGTATGGCGGTATATAACCGCCTTGTGCGCGCGGCGGGCTTTGATATAATCACTCTTGATTAACGGAGGAAATATGGCGGAAGTAATAGGACTTACCGGTCAGACCGGAGCAGGCAAAAGCACGGTAAGAGAGCTGTTTAAAGCAAAGGGCGCCGCGGTAATAGATGCGGATGCCGTTTCTCATGACATTGTTGACAACGACCTTTCCTGCCTTACGGATATAGTTGAGCATTTTTCCTGTATTGTGCTTAATGATAAAGGAAAGCTTAACCGCAAAGCGCTTGGAAGAATAGTCTTTTCCGACCCAAAAAAGCTTGCCGTGCTCAACAAAATAATGTTTCCGTATATTGTTTCCGCAATAAAGGGGAAGGTTACGGCATATGAGCACGCAGGAGCGCGGATGATAGTTATTGACGGCGCCACACTTATTGAAAGCGGGTGCTCAAAAATGTGTTCCGTGCTTATTTCCGTAACGGCAGAGGAAGAAACGCGCCTTACGCGGATAATCCACAGGGACGGAATAAGCAAGCGGGACGCTGTTTGCCGTGTTTCAACCCAGCACCCGGAGGAATTCTATATTGAAGCTTCCGATTATGTTATAAAAAACAACGGTACGCCCGGCGACCTTGAAAGAGAGGCGGAAAGAGTTCTTGACGAAATAGAAGGAAAGGCAAAATCCGCTTTAACGGAGGATAAAGCTTGAGTAAAACATTAAAAAGCGCCGCACTTATAGTATTTATACTTGCGTTCCTTGTTTTTGCAGGGGTTCTGATGAACCGCTCTGCAAGAATGCTGGAACATTGGGCATATCCTATTGAGTATGAGGACATAGTAAAGGAAAAAGCAAAAGAAAACAATATTCCCGTTTCTGTTGTTTTTGCAATAATCCGTGCGGAAAGCAATTTTGATGCCGGGGCGGAAAGCCGCGTGGGCGCGCGCGGTCTTATGCAGGTGACAAAGACCACCTATGAATGGATTGATTATTACCGCGGCGCAACCGGCGCAGAATGGGACGATTTTTATACCCCGGAAGTGAATATTGATTACGGAACATGGCTGCTTGCTTATCTGTATAATCTTTTCGGAAACTGGAACACGGTTTATGCCGCATATAACGCGGGACCCAACGCAGTAAAAAAGTGGCTTGAAAATCCCGAATATTCCGAGGACGGCGAAACACTTTACAATATACCGTACGGCGAAACTTCAAAATATGTTGAAAAAGTCAGCTCATATCGCGACGGATATAAATCCGTTTACGACTTTGACTGATTTTATATAAAACGGCTTTTATGCCGTTATTTCCACAAAAAATAAATTATATAAAGGAGAAAAAACATGAGTGAAAAAGAAAAGACTCCGGGTCAGCTTCTTCAGGAAAAGCTGCTTCGTTCACCAAAGAACGGCGGGCTTACCCTTTCCGAAGAGCGGGTAGCCGAAGCCTATGACTACTGTGAAAACTACAAAGAGTTTATCAGCACCTGCAAAACCGAGCGTGAATTTATTGACTGGTGCATTCCCATGCTTGAAAAAGAGGGCTTTGTTCCTTTTGAACCCGGTCACAAATATGTTGCCGGCGATAAAATCTACATAAACAACCGCAACAAGGCGTTTCTTTTTGCCAAAATCGGTCGCAGACCATTTGAAGAAGGTCTTCACATTGCGGCAGCACATATTGATTCCCCGCGTCTTGACCTTAAACCCAACCCTCTTTATGAAGACAAAGAACTTGCTCTTTTCAAGACGCATTATTACGGCGGAATTAAAAGATACCAGTGGACTACTATTCCGCTTGCGCTTCACGGCGTTGTCGTCCGCAAGGACGGAACTTCCGTTACCGTAAATGTGGGCGAAGACGAAAACGACCCTGTTTTCTGTGTAACCGACCTTCTTCCGCACCTTGCAAAGGAGCAGATGGACAGAAAGCTCGGCGACGGAATCCGCGGCGAAGAACTGAACATTCTTATCGGTTCCACTCCGTTCAGAGATGACGCAGTAAGCGAAAAAGTAAAGCTTAACATCGCAAACATCCTCTTTGAGAAATATGAAATCACCGAAGAGGACTTTCAGTCCGCAGAGCTTACCATGGTGCCGGCCGGCAAAGCGCGCGACGTCGGCTTTGACAGAAGCCTTATCGGTTCCTACGGCCACGATGACAGAGTATGCGCTTATGGCGAGCTTACCGGCATTCTTGCGGCAGATCCGGAATATACCGCGGTTGCCTGCTTTGCAGACAAGGAAGAAACCGGCTCCGACGGCCCCACCGGAATGAACAGCAAAATGCTTTCCTACTTTGCGATGGATCTCGGCCGCCCATACGGAATTCCCGGTCACGTTATTTTAAGCCACAGCAAATGCATTTCCGCCGACGTAAACTGCGCGGTTGATCCCACCTTTGACAGCGTTCACGAGAAAAACAACGCCGCATATCTTAACTATGGAATTGTTGTAACAAAATATACCGGTTCCGGCGGCAAAAACAGCACCAATGACGCTCCGGCAGAGTTTGTGGGAGAGGTAAGAAAAATCATGAACGACGGCGAAGTGCTTTGGCAGACCGGTGAGCTCGGCAAGGTCAACGAAGGCGGCGGCGGCACGGTTGCAAAATATATCTCACGCCTCGGAGTAGATACCATTGACGTGGGCGTGCCGCTTCTTTCAATGCACGCGCCTATGGAGATTGCCTCAAAAATTGATATATTTATGATGCACAAGGCTTCGGAAGCGTTTTATAACGCAAAATAATTCCGGCAATTATAGTTATGACCACCCATTTTAGGGTGGTCATAATTTTTATGGTTTTGCCGCATTTTTACTGCTTTGAAACTTTAATAATCTCTTTTTTGAGCACAAGCAGCGCCGCCATATTAGGAACTATCATAAGACCGTTAAATATGTCGGAAAGATTCCATACGGCGGGAAGGCTCAATACGGAACCGACGGCGGCGCAGGCACAAAATGACAATCTGTAAATAAGAAGGGATTTTTTACTCTTTGTAATGTATTCAAGGGCTTTTTCGCCGTAAAAAGCCCACCCTATAACCGCCGCAAGTGCAAAGAAAAACATTGACGAAGCAAGAAATGCGCTTCCGAAGCCGCCGAAATATTTTGAAAAGGCAGCTTCGGAAGCGGTGCTTTCAATATTTCCGAGTCCGGAGGAAAGAATGGCAAACGCGGTCAGGGTGCAGCAGACCATTGTATCAAGAAACACCTCTATTATTCCCCAACAGCCCTGCTCCGCGGGCGTTCCGCCGCTTTCCGCATGGGCTATGGAAGCGGAACCCATGCCCGCTTCGTTAGTGAATGTGCCCCTTGCAATTCCTATTTGCAGTGCCTTTGAAGTAATCAGCCCAACAATTCCGCCGCCCATGGCAAGGGGCGCAAATGCGCCGGAAAATATGCTTTTAACCGCGGCGGAAAGATTATTTCTGCATATAAAAAGCAGCACTGTGCAGCCGAGCATATAAAACGCCGCCATTAAAGGAACAAAGAGCGAGGAAACCTTTATTACCGCCTTTGCTCCGCGAAAGAGCACGGCGGCTGAAAGCAGGGCAATGGCTGCGCCGACAAAAACGGGCGGAACACCGAAGGCGCTTTTGCAAATGTGTCCTGCGGCGTTTGTCTGTACCATATTGCCTGTTCCGAACGAGGCAAATATACAGCATATGCACCACGCCATAGCGGCTTTGCGCCCACCGAAGGCGCGTTCGATATATTTCATTGCGCCGCCGCGGTATTTTACTGCCATCGCTGCCTCTGCAAATTTGAGCATCATACCGAGGAACGCGCCTACCCACATCCAGAAAACGGCGCCCGCTCCGCCTATTGCTATGGCAGAAGCGACGCCCACAATGTTGCCGGTGCCCGCTGTTGCGCCAAGGGCGGTTGCCATGGCGGCAAAGCCGCCGCTTTTGCCTTTAAGACTGCCAAAGGTGCTTTTTATGATAAAGCGAAGCTTGCGCAGAGGATAAAATCCGCTTGCAACCGTCAAGAATGCTCCGCCGAAAAGCACCAACAGCAAAAGTGCCGGTCCCCATACAAACTGTGTGGCCTTTTCGCTTAAAGCTTCGAGGCTTGACATAAAATCACTTCCAAATAATTGTTGATTTATTGTATTAGGAAGGACAGATAAAAATGCAAAAGCCCGAATTGCAAATATGTCAATTTTAAAGAAGCAATAATGAAAAAAGAAAACTTAAAAGCATTATAAAACAATTTAGTTGTTCCGCAAACAGAAAGTATTAGGATTGAAAGGCAATAAATATTTTGGTGTAAAGTACTGGCAAATCAAAGGGCGAGTCCTGTGGACATATGAATCTCATTGAAGAATAATATTTCGCATACAAACAAAAAAGAGCCTCCCACAGGGTAGCAGCGCATAAGACAGGTTTATAGCTTTAGAGAGAACAGCGTGGCGGAAGTCACGCTGTTCTGCTTTTTGATGCGTGAGTGAGTATTTCG
>SFFD01000014.1 GCA_004556975.1 Oscillospiraceae bacterium
AAAAGCCGTAAGACGGTAAAAGAAAAGTTTCGCCCCCTACCCTCACGCTCCCGCGTGAGACTCCCCCCGAAGGGGGGAATAAACGCTCCACCGGAGGCTTGGCGATTTCTAATCGGGGCCGCCTCCCCGACGGGGTCCCGGGCGGATTTTCAGTTTCCCTCGGATGCTCGACCGCCTGAGGTGCTTCGCACCAGCCGAGGCTATTCATTTTAATGCCGCGGCAAAAGGCGGGCACCTATCAAGGCGGCTGAGCCGCAGGTGGCGCGGCAAGGTTCGCGCTCCGTCTCACTCAGTGAGCACAGGGGAGCCGAGGTTCGCGCTCCGTCTTACTCGGTGGGGGCAGAGGAGCCGCGGTTGGCACGCCAAGCTTCGCGCTCCGAACTTTAGGCGAGGTTTCGCCGCATAAAAAAGTTATAAATTTAATTCAAATACAGGAGGAAAAAATGAAAGGTTACGATTTTACCGCCATTGAAAAAAAGTGGCAGGATATTTGGGACGAAAAAAAGCCCTTTGCCGCCACGGACGATTACACCAAACCGAAATACTACGCTCTGGTTGAGTTCCCCTATCCCTCCGGTCAGGGACTTCATGTGGGCCATCCCCGTTCCTATACCGCTCTTGACATAGTCGCCCGCAAAAAGCGTATGCAGGGCTATAACGTGCTTTACCCCATGGGTTGGGACGCCTTCGGACTTCCTACCGAAAACTTTGCCATAAAGAACCATATTCACCCCGAAATTGTTACCAAAAACAACGTCGCTCACTTCAAGCAGCAGCTCAAGTCCCTGGGGCTTTCCTTTGATTGGGACAGAGAAATCAACACTACCGACCCCAACTATTATAAATGGACTCAATGGATATTCCTTCAGCTTTATAAACACGGTCTTGCCTATAAAAAAGAGGCGAATGTAAACTGGTGCACCGGCTGCAAGGTTGTTCTTGCAAACGAGGAAGTGGTAAACGGCGTTTGCGAACGCTGCGGAAGCGAGGTTGTTCACAAGGTAAAATCCCAGTGGATGCTCAAAATTACCGAGTATGCCCAGCGCCTTATTGACGACCTTGCGGACGTGGACTACATTGAGCGCGTAAAGACCTCGCAAATCAACTGGATAGGCCGCTCCACCGGCGCAGAGGTCGATTTCGGCACCACGGCGGGCGACAAGCTTACCGTTTACACCACCCGCTGCGACACCCTTTTCGGCGCGACCTATATGGTAATAAGCCCGGAGCATTCCGTAATTGAAAAATGGGCGGACAAGCTTACCAATATGGACGAAATTCGCGCATATCAGCAGGAGGCAGCGAAAAAATCCGACTTTGAGCGCACCGAGCTTGCCAAGGACAAAACCGGAGTGGAGCTGAAAGGCGTTCGCGGAATCAACCCCGTTACCGGCAAGGAAATTCCCATATTTATTTCCGACTATGTTCTTACCAGCTATGGCACCGGCGCTATTATGGCTGTTCCGGCGCACGATACCCGTGACTGGGAGTTTGCAAAGAAGTTCGGTCTGCCCATAGTTGAGGTTGTCAAGGGCGGCAACGTAGAAGAAGCCGCATATACCGACTGCGCCACCGGAATTATGGTTAATTCCGGTTTCGAGGACGGCATGACCGTTGATGAAGCGAAAAAGGCCATGATTGAGTACCTTGAAAAAGAGGGAATCGGTCGTGCAAAGGTGAATTACAAGCTCCGCGACTGGGTATTCAGCCGCCAGAGATATTGGGGCGAACCTATTCCCATGGTTTACTGTGAAAAATGCGGCTGGCAGCCCATTCCGGAGGATCAGCTTCCGCTTCTTTTGCCGGAGGTTGATTCCTATGAGCCCACCGATACCGGCGAAAGCCCTCTTTCCAAAATGACCGACTGGGTAAACACCACCTGCCCCTGCTGCGGCGGCCCGGCAAAGCGCGAAACAGACACCATGCCTCAATGGGCAGGTTCTTCCTGGTACTTCCTGCGCTATTGCGATCCAAAATGCGATACTGCGCTTGCCTCAAAAGAGGCGCTTGACTACTGGATGCCCGTTGACTGGTACAACGGCGGTATGGAGCACACCACCCTTCACATGCTTTACAGCCGTTTCTGGCACAAATTCCTCTATGACATCGGTGTTGTTTCCACAAAAGAGCCTTATAAGAAGCGCACAAGCCACGGCATGATTTTGGGCGAGAACAACGAAAAAATGTCCAAGAGCCGCGGCAACGTGGTCAACCCTGACGATGTTATCAAAGAGTACGGCGCAGATACCCTTCGCCTTTATGAAATGTTCATCGGCGACTTTGAAAAAGCGGCGCCATGGAACACAAACTCCATCAAGGGCTGCAAGCGCTTTCTTGACAGGGTATGGGCGCTTCAGGACATCATGCAGGGCGAGGGAATCCGCCCGGAGCTGGAGAGTAGCTTCCACCGCTGCATAAAGAAAGTCGGCGAGGACGCCGATAATCTTAAGGCAAATACTGCAATCGCCGCCATGATGACCTTGCTTAACGATATAACCGCTGCCGGCAGCATAACAAAGGATGAATATGAGATTTTTATTACTCTTCTTAATCCTTTTGCACCGCATATTACCGAAGAGATCTGGCAGAACCTCGGTCACGGGGAGATGCTTTGTAAGCAGCCCTGGCCGCAGTATGACGAAGCAAAATGCGTTGAATCCACAGTGGAAATGGTGGTTCAGATTTGCGGAAAAATCAAGGCGCGTATGACCGTTCCCGCAGGCGCGGACAAGGAAGCCTGCCTTGCCGCCGCAAAGGAAGCCGCCGCAAAGGAGCTTGAGGGCAAGACGATTATCAAGGAAATCGTCGTCCCCGGCAAGCTTGTGAACTTTGTGGTGAAATAAGCCGAAAATATTATATAGTAAAAAGTCCGGCAGAAATGCCGGACTTTTTGGGTGTAAAGGCTTTGAAGAGCGGCGACGGCGAGCACAGTGGCGCCGGGAAGCGCCTTGTGCTGCCTTTTTGAGCCTTATTAAACAAAAAGGCAGCCCGCCATTGGCGGACTGCCTTTGCTGTAAGCAGTAAAACTTATTTAGTCGTCAAGCTTCTTTTTGCCGAGAAGGAAAAGTGCCACTCCTGCGCCGATGGCGATTACGCCAAGTCCGACAATGATCCATACCCAAGGAATGCCGCTCTTTTTCTCAACGGGAGCATCAACCTGTTCTGCTTCCGATTCGGAAGAGGAAGGCTCAACCACGGATTCCGGTTCGGAGGAGGACTCCGGTTCGGAAGAAACCTCGGATTCCACTATGGACTCCGGCTCGGAGGAGCTTTCCGGCAGGGAGGAGCTTGACTGTGAGGAGGGCGCCTTCACGCTGCTGGAAACGCTGCTCGGTACGGAGGCAACAGCCTCGGTAACGGTTACGTCAAAGGTGACGGTCTTTTCGCCGTACTTGACGGTTATGGTCTGAGTACCCACGGTGTCAAGGACGGTGGGTTCGCAGGTGAAGCCCTTGGTAACATCCTCGGTGGCTCCGCTATACTTTTTAAGGCGGAGGGTAAGTCCGGAAGTATTAAGGCTTTCGCCCTTTGTATAGGTCAGCTTGGTGGGGGCGGAAAGCAGCTCCATTCCGGTAACGGTGTTCGGGTCGGCCTCTTTAAAGGTTACGCGGAAAGTACCGGTAAGAGTTTTAAGCGTGCCGTCTGTGTCAACGGGAAGGGTGCAGCTTACAACGCAGCTTATGGCAACGTCATCCTGAGTGAAATATGTAGGAGTTACGCTGCAAAGATCGGTTATATCATATTCAAAAGGCTCGTAGGTCTTTTCATTGCCGTTCACCTTGGCAAGTTTATATGCGGTTACAACAACCTTCATGCCGGTGGTGTCAAGAGTGTCGTGAAGATAATACTCGGTTTTCTTCGGCCAGGATTCGATATAAAGAGAATCTTCCTTGACGAATGCGAAAGGCGCATTTTCGCCGACAGTCATAATGTACGAAACGGTTTTGGAAATTTCGTTGTCATTGGGATAGGGCTTATAATAATTTACACGGAAGTTATATGTGCCCGCGGTTTTGGGCGTTCCGGTAAGGGCAAGGGAAAGAGCGTAGTTGTCGTTAGTGCTGGTATAGGTTCCGCTCGCGGTAAGTCCGTCCGGAATTTCACCGGAAATGGAATAGGAAGTGGCATTGTTTACAACATCAATAACAAGGCCAAACTTTTGGCCGACATAAGCGCCTTTAATTGATGTAACTGCCAATGCTTCAACAGGAAGAATGGTAATAACCATTAAGGCTGCAAGAAGCATGCATATAATTCTTTTTTTCATTAAAAAAATCCTCCTTGATTTTTAGAAGGGACAGGGTTGTCCTGTTTTTCTACGCCTTTTATTTTACGACAAAACACGGCAAACTGCAAGGGCATTTTTAGCAAATACCGCACCATAAGGTGGCAAATTCAGAATATTAAAGTAAACTTTTTGTGAACAGAATAAATTATAAAAACATAATGGATATTTATAGGAAGAAAGCGGTGCCTAAAGATTTTTTCAAATATTTTCCGTTTTACTATTGAACTTGCCGAATAAAAAATGTATTATATATTTATACTGTATGTGAGGTGTGATTTATGCGTAAATGTTCAGACTGCGGTTTTGAATTTGACGATGACAAAAGCTTTTGCCCTTCCTGCGGTAAATATATGCCAAAAATAAAGAATCCTTACCCTAATGCCGACTGCAGCCCGGATAATGCTTTCATAGAGCAGGAACAGCAAAATATTCATGAACCTGCCGCAGATATTTTTGGCGAAGAAAAACCTGCTTTTTTGGCTGAAGAGGGCGCAGGCACGGATTTTGAAGAGCCGAGGCAAAAGCCGGAGCATGTAAACACGCCCACAACGTGGAGCTTTGTGCTTTCGCTGTTTTTGTTTTCCGTTCCTGTCATCGGCCTTATTTATATGATTGTTCTTGCTTTCGGCGGAACAAAATATCCTGCTAAAAAGCACCTTGCCCGGGCGGTTTTTCTTTACAGCTTCATTGTGCTGGTGCTTGTTTCAGCTGCGGTGCTTATAATGATGCTTGTAATGGGAGAAGAAGAATTCACATTATTTATAAATAGCCTTATTGCTATGAATCCTCTTTGGTGAAATAAAAGGTCTGTCAATATTAAGGAAAGGTGAGCGTTTTAATGCTCACCTTTCTGTTTATATGCGCCGCGGTAAAAAAATTGCCGCAACAGGATTTTTTTGCGGTAAAAACCGCTGATTTTCGGGTGGTAAAAAGATTTGTTTAAAAGCAATAAACGGCGGCGGACACTTTTGGGCCCGCCGCCGTCTACATAATCTATTTTAAGAGGTAAGGAGTGAACTTTATTTATTCTGCTTTAGCGGTCTTTTCGCTTTTGCTTTTAAGAATCTGATTTACGATAATGCCTACGATAAGGGCAGCGGCTACGCTGGTAACCTTAAGTGCGCCGAAGTTGAAGACAAGTCCGCCGATTCCGAGTACAAGAATTGCTGCGACTACGAAGAGGTTTCTGTCTTCGCCAAGGTCAACGCTCTGAATCATTTTAAGTCCGGATACTGCGATGAAGCCGTAGAGAACTACGCAGATGCCGCCGAGTACGCAGCTCGGAATGGTGTTTACGAAGGCGACGAAGGGGCTGAAGAGGGAAAGGAGCATTGCCAGAACCGCGGTGCCCCAGATGGTTACGACAGAAGCGTTTTTGGTTACTGCGACGCAGCCGACGGATTCGCCGTAGGTAGTGTTGGGGCAGCAGCCGAAGAGTGCACCTGCCATGGAGCCGACGCCGTCGCCGAGAAGGGTTCTGTCAAGGCCGGGGTTTTCAAGAAGGTCGCGCTCGATGATGGAGGAGATGTTCTTGTGGTCGGCTACATGCTCTGCAAATACTACGAAGGCAACGGGCATATAGAGGAGCATCAGAGTTCCGAAGTCTGCAAAGGTAAGTGCAAGTCCGCCGTTTTTAATTTCGTTGATTGCTTCGACGAAAGCGAACTTGGGCATATGGAAGAAGCTGCCGAGGTTTATGGTCTTGAAGTTTTCAACAAGAGCGGTATAGTCGATTACTTTAAGTGCTTCGATGTTGGCTGCATTTCCGATTGCGGTAAAGACGGAAGCAGTAAGGTAGCCGGCAAGTACGCCTACAAGGAAAGGAATGAGTTTAAGGAAGCCTTTGCCTTTGGTGGAAACAATGATGGTTACAAAGAAGGTAACAAGGCCGCATACGATTGCAACAAGGCTGTAGCTTTCGCCGGTGGCAGAGGATTTGGTAAGGTCGGATACTGCGTTGGCCGCAAGAGAAAGACCGATAAGCGCAACGGTGGGCCCGATTACAACGGGGGGCATAAGTTTGTTAAGCCAGCCGGAGCCTACCGCTTTGATGATGAGGGCGATGATTACATAGACAAGGCCCGCAAAGAAAGCGCCCATAACAACTCCGAAGAAGCCGAACACGGTTGCGGAGTACATGGAAGAAAGGAAAGCGAAGGAGCTTCCGAGAAATACCGGGCTTTTGCTTCTGGTGAAGAGAAGGTATACTATGGTGCCGACGCCTGCGCCGAAGAGCGCCGCTGCGGGGTCCATTTCAAGGTTTACTGCGCCGTAGGAGTTTACAAGAATCGGAACAACAATGGTTGCGGTGATGATTGCAAGAAGCTGCTGAAGTGCGAAGACAATAAGCTGACTGAATTTTGGCTTGTCTTCGACATTGTAAATAAGTTTCATTTTCTTTCCTCCTGATAAATCGATTTCTGTTTCTTTATTTTTTGAAAATCTTGACTCCGAACTCTCCGTCAATGGACGGAACCCGGACGGAAACAAGCTCTTCACGGGAAGTGGGTATGTTCTTGCCGACGAAGTCCGGCCTGATGGGAAGCTCCCTGTGTCCGCGGTCTATAACCGCAGCAAGCTGGATATTTGCCGGGCGGCCCTGCTTAAGAAGGCAGTCAATGGCGGCTCTTGCCGTCCGCCCGGTGTATATCACATCGTCAACAAGAACAATGGTCTTTCCGGTAACATCAAAGGGCAAATCAGATTCGCTTATCTTCGGAAAATTTCCAAGTTCGGAAAGGTCGTCGCGGTAAAGCGTAATGTCAAGCGTTCCGACAGGAACTTCCGCACCCTCAATATTGAGGATATTGTCCCTTATCATCCCGGCAATAGGAACTCCGCGCCGCTTGATTCCTACAAGGCAGAGATTTTCCGTTCCGCCGTTGTGCTCAAGAATCTGGTGCGACATTCTTATAAGGCAGCGCCTTAAAGTGTCGGCATCCATAATTTCAGCCTTGAATTCCAATCAAAAAACCGCCCTTTCGTAATTTTTCCATCAAAAAAAGCCTTGCCCTATGGCAAGACTGCAGAAAAACACCCGGTATTCCGGTAAACTTGGTTTTCTGATCTTGCCGGTCTCTCTGTACCGTCTTTAAAGATCGTTCACGAAGTATATTAGCACAACCCGCCGCGGATTGCAAGCCCTTTTTTAGATTTTTTCAATTTTTTTCGACAAAAGCACAAATGTAATATTATAACTTTTCTATAATAAGCAACGATGTTAATACCCACCGATTGACCCTCCAAGCATTGTTTCCATAAAAATAAACGCCAAAAAAATTTTTGATGCAAACAGCGCAGTTAAAAGAGGCGCAAATTAAAGCAAACAAAGTGCCCCGTGCTCATTTGAGCACGGGGCACCCGACTATAAAATTATTTTTTTTCGCTTTCAAAAGGCTTGTTAAAGTGCGCAATTCCGGCAATATCCGTTACGGGAAGCGAGAAGGTAATACCTGCGCCCTCGCTGTTAAGCCCAACCTTGCGGGCAATTGCCTGCATAATGCCAAGGCGCAGCTCACCGTCGGCCACAATCAAAATCATTTCTTTTTCGGGGTGTATGGAAATTCCGAAAAAGCTTTCCGTTTCGTTCAGCCCTGCGCCGTGGGCATACATAACCGTACCGCCGCGGGCGCCTGCGTCACGGGCAGCGTCCATAACATCATCGGAATATCCGCGGTTTACTATTGTTATAATAAGCGCATATGCGCTTTTTCTCTCATCCATGATGTTTAGCCCTCCTCCGCAGAAGCGGTGGTAAGATACTGAAGAACCTTTATGCCTGCAATGCTTTGCACCGGAACCGCAAAGGCAATTCCGCCGCCGGGTTTGTCAAATTCCAATTTCTTTGAAATAGCCGTAATGACTTCGTGAGTTTCGTCCGTTTTTACAAAGCTTAAAATAACATCTTTTTCCGTGGCGCCAAGCCCGAACATTTCAAGAATGCTTGATGTCGCCGTTCCGCGCCCGGGGCATATAAGATTTACATAAACGCCGCGGCTTTTGGTTACATGGATAACCTCTTCGCCAAGGCCGCGCTGCACCACCGAAAAGATAATGTCAAGCTTATCGTAACGGTGCGAAGCAATGAGGTCTTGCGACGTGGAATTGGTAAGGGTACTCATTTCATTTCTCCTTTTGGAAGGTACGGGGGTGGGTAACAAATTTATTCAAAATCGATGATAAGATCATCGTTTTCGGCAGAGCACGGAATTTCCGTAATTGCTTCGGCAGATTTCTTTGCAATGCGGCGTTCTTTGACTGCATAAACCGCGCCGAGAATCTGAATGGTTACAAGGGGCGTCATGGCAACCATGGCAACAACGCCAAAGCCGTCCATAAGCACATTTCCGCCAAGGGCGGAACACGCGCCGGTGGCAAAGGGCAAAAGAAAGGTTGCCGTCATCGGCCCGGAAGCAACGCCGCCGGAGTCGAATGCGATTGCCGTAAAGATTTTCGGCGTAAAGAACATAAGCCCAAGGGCAATCGCATAGCCCGGAATAAGCAAAAACCAAATGGAAAGCCCGGTAATTACGCGGGTCATTGCAAGCCCGACAGAAACGCACATTCCTATCATAAGGGCAACCATAATTGCCTTACGCGATATGGTTCCGCCGGTAACGTCCTCGACCTGCGCGGTAAGAACGTGTACCGCCGGTTCCGCCGCAACAATGAAAAAGCCCACAAGCATTCCTACGGGAATAAGAATCCAGTTGTAATCAAGCGCAGCAAGGGCGCTGCCCATAAAGGTTCCCGTGGGAAGAAAGCCGACGTTGACCGCGGTAAGAAATACTACAAGTCCGATATATGTATATACCACACCTATAAGTGTTTTTGCAACAGTTTTTTTCGGAAGTTTGAGGAAAAATATTTGAAAAACAAGATAAATTCCAAGAATGGGGGAAAGAGCCAGTGCTACTTCCTTTGCGAAAATCGGAAAAGCCGCAAGATATATTTTTACGATGGCGGCAAAGTCTGCCGCATTTGGAATTTGAGAAAGCTCATAAACGGCTTCTTCTTTGATGAAAAGAGACATAAGCAGAACCGTAAGAATCGGGCCGACGGAGCAAAGACCTACCAGACCGAAGCTGTCGTTTTGAGAGGACTCGCCGCCGCGTACAGAAGCAATACCTACTCCGAGAGCAAGTATGAACGGCACCGTGATAGGTCCCGTGGTAACGCCGCCGGAATCAAACCCCACGGCAAGATATTCCGGCTTTGCAAAGGCGGCAACCGCAAAAACAACAAGGTAAAGAATAAAGAAAACCTTTGAAAGGTCAAGGCCGAGCATAATACGAAGAACGGCAAACATAAGAAAAAGCCCTACGCCGACGGCAACCGCATAAATAAGCGCGGTTCCCACCGAAACCTCCGCGCCGAAAAGGGTGAACATAGTCATATCGGGCATCTGTTTGCCGAGAACCTGCAAATCCGGCTCCGCAATGGTTATTAGTATACCGAGTATAAGTGATGTCAGTATGAAAAGCGCAAGACTTTTCTTTTCAACAAGCTTGTTGCCAATCTGGTTGCCCATGGGCGTCATGCCTATGTCAGCGCCGAGAGTGAAAACAGCCATACCTATAATCAAAAATACGGTGCTCGACAAAAAAAGCGCCAAAATGCCGCTGGGCATAGGCGCAACAGTAAAATGCAGCAGCAAAATAACACCCGCAACGGGAAGTACGGCTGCTGCTGTTTCTTTGAATTTGTCTGCGATCTCTCGTTTCAAAGCGGGAGTCCACCTTTCAAAATGGAATTAAAAATCAAGTAGTTTATTATGCGATAGAAATACCTCGCTGTTTATATTATAGTATGTACTCGCAGTCAAAAAAGAAGAACAGGCGAGCCACCGAGTCAAAAACATGCATAAAACCTGTGTTTTAAGGCATAAAAAGGGCTTTTGACCGACGAATTATCTATTTAATATTTTAACAAGTTTAAAGTTTTATGTCAACCGGAAATTTCAAAAATCCGAATATATTAAAATATGATAATAATATATAAACAGATTTATATTTGCGGTGCGCTGTGTAAATTCCGCTTTGGCTGTTTATATTATTTTATGCGGCTGTATGGTAAGAAATGTTTACGCATATATAAAAATGCTGTTTTCGGTCAAGCTGCGATACTATACGGCAGCTTCGCCCGAGCCTCCGCGCAGCAAATAAACAGCAAAACAGCCGTGGTTTTGAGCACGGCTGTTTTGTTATACTTTGGTATTTACGGCGTAAAACGGCGAACGGCACAGCCGCCCGCATTAAGGGCAGTTGTGTTTTTAATGTTTGATTATTCCACAACCGCTTCTGTGCTTTGGCTATGAATCCGGCTTTTTCCGAAGCAGAAATAGTAACCTATGGCGCAAAGAGGAAGAGCCGCAGCAACGTCAATTACGGAATGCTGTTTTACGAAAACGGTGGAGATACTTATCAGTAAAGTGGTTATTACAATTGCGGCTCTGTATTGCGGCTTTTGCAGGGCGCGGCACTCCCAAAGGGCAAACGCTCCCGCAAAGGAACCGATTACGTGGATGGATGGGCACACGTTCGTGTTGGTGTCGAATTGATAAAAGCCGCCGATCATCTGCGTCAGCAGGTTTTGCCGCTCAAATTCCGGCGGGCGAAGCTCCTGACAGGTGGGGAACAAAAAATAAATCACAATAGTCGCCGTATAGGTGAACATTACAAAATACATCATTTTTTTGAACGCCGGAACATCGAAGAAAAACGTGTACGCCAGCGTTCCCACAAGCCAGACGAACCAAAACAGGTACGGAATGAAAAACCATTCGCAGAAGGGAATGGCGTCATCCAGCGCGCAGTGAACGGAATAATATTTTTTTACCGGATAAAACCGCTCAACATAAGTGAAAAGCAGGCCGAACACGGGCCAGAAAAGCAGCAGCAGCACATGGCGGAACTCATCCGTATTCAGCTTGCCGAACCTGAATTTTCTGTAATCCACACAGGGCTTTGGCATAAGATAAATCCTTTCCGCATAAAGAATGCCGTGCATAATAAGAACTGTGCACAGAACAATTTCAAATTATATTTTAAATTTATGAATAAATCAAGAAAACGCGACAAAATATAAAGAAAGTTTACAAATCTCGGGAAAGTTATCGTGCGGATACAGATAAACGGTATAAAAACGAAAATATTAAAATACAAAAGCCCCGTGCTCATTTGAGCACGGGACAGCCGTACAGAAAATTCAGACATGAAGCAAGACTTTTGCAAAGCCGAAATAGATAAGCAAAGAAATAGCGTCCACGGTGGTGGTGATAAACGGCGACGCCATAACCGCAGGGTCAAAGCCAAGCTTTTCGGCAAGCAGCGGCATTATGCAGCCCACGACCTTTGCACACACAACGGTAAGCACAAGCGTAAGGCAAACGGTAAGGGCAACAACGGGATTGATTCCGGCGTTGCCAAGGACCATGCCGTCAAAAAGAAGGATTTTTACAAAGCTGACGGCCGCAAGGGTTATGCCGCAGAACAGCGCCACACGAAGTTCTTTCCAAATGACCTTAAAGATGTCTTTAAACTCAATTTCCTGAAGCGAAATTCCGCGTATTACGGTTACGGAAGCCTGGGAGCCGCTGTTACCGCCGGTATCCATAAGCATCGGTATAAACGCCGTAAGCGCGACATAAGAGGCCAAAGCATCCTCAAAGCTTGTGATAATCATTCCCGTAAACGTGGCAGAAATCATAAGAAGCAGCAACCACGGTATGCGCGCCTTCCAAAGCTCAAATATACTGGTACGAAGATACGGTTTATCCATAGGAGTGATAGCCGCCATTTTTTCGATATCTTCCGTAGCTTCTTCTTCCATAACGTCGATAGCGTCGTCGAAAGTTACGATACCGACTATCCGGTTTTCGGAATCCACAACCGGCATGGCGTCAAAGTCGTATTTGCTCATATCCTGAGCAACGTTTTCCTTATCCTCCAGGGTGTTTACGGAGATAATCTGGGTGTCCATTATATCCGCAATTTTTGTGGAGGTGTTCTTTTCAAGAACAAGGGTACGAATCGTTACATATCCCTGCAGGTGGCAGCCCTCGTCGGTAACATAGCAGACATTGATGGTTTCAGCTTCATCGCCGTTTTTGCGGATTATGTCAAAGGCCTGCTCCACGGTGTTGTACTGCCGAAGCTTTATAAACTCCGTGGTCATTATGGAGCCTGCGGAATCCTCCGGGTATTGCAAAATTTTATTGATTTCCTTGCGGGTGTCCGGGTCGGAATACTTGAGAATCCGCTTTACCACGTTGGAGGGCATTTCCTCGATGATGTCAACAGTATCGTCAAGATACAGCTCGTCAAGGATGGATTCCAATTCGGTGTTGGAAAAGCTCTTTATGAGCATTTCCTGAGAATCGCTTTCAAGTTCGACAAAAACATCCGCCGCAATATCTTTTGGAAGAAGGCGGAACATCACCGGGCGGTATTCTTCCGGCATATCGTCAAGAAGAAAGGCTATATCCGTGGGATAGAGGTCGTTAAACTCCTTTTTAAGCTCGTTATATCGCTTGTTTTTAACAAGTTCCTCCAGCTTTTCAAGTGTTTCATCGTATTTTTCTTCAAAATCAGACACGATAAACGCCCCCTTTCCCATAAAACTGCTACATCTTATAATATGCCCATATACAGCATATGTCAAGGCAGCAAAGCATTAAAAAAGCAGCGCAAACATTTGCGCCGCCGACAAACAACAAAATATTTACTCCACACGCTTGCGAATAAAATCAACCACTTCGGAAGGGTCTATTCCAAGCACCCAGGCAAATTCGCCGTAAAGCAGACGCTCTGCGCGCTGCATAATCGCCTCGTCTGAACTGCGAAGCTTTTTTCCGTGCCCGGCAAGCTCCGTCTTGCGGTTGTGCAGCGTACTTATTAAATTAACAATGTCGGTACGCGTTCCGCTTTCAAGAACGTTGCGGAAGAATTCACTGCGTTCCTTGTCATTTTGGACCCACGCAAAGCCTTTTGCAGGCATTGCGTCGATTATTTCGTAAACTTCATTTTCAGAAAGCAAACTTCGCGCGTGAGAGGCAAGTTTTTCGCTGTCGGTGGGTATGTAAACAGTGGAACGCGCGTCATAAACCGGCTGGAGGACATAATACTCGTGCTTGCCTGTACCACAGTCGCGCACACAAATGTCGTCCACGCGACAAACACCGCTTGCTCCATATACAAAAATATCTCCGACGCTAAACAACAAAATAACTTCCTTTCGTAAAAATCCGTTCAAATTCTATTACTATATTACATGTTTATTATACAACATTTTTAAAAGAAAAGTTATAGGCAAAATGCACAAAGATTAAGACGAATTTTGTTATAAGAAGGCGAAATGAAGAAAACGCCGAGAAACAAAAAATCCCGCTGTGAAAAACAGCGGGATTTTTGAAAACCGTTTCTGAAAACGAAATTAACGTTTGGAGAACTGAGGTGCACGACGAGCTTTTTTAAGACCGTATTTCTTACGTTCTTTCATTCTCGGGTCACGAGTGAGGAAGCCGGCTTTCTTGAGGAGAGGGCGATATTCATCGCTTGCCTGAAGAAGTGCGCGGGAAAGGCCGTGACGGATTGCACCGGCCTGACCGGTAACGCCGCCGCCTGCAACGGTGCATACAATGTCGAAAGCACCGACGGTTTCGGTCAGCTCAAGGGGCTGACGAACGATGAGCTTGAGGGTATCAAGGCCGAAATAATCTTCAATGTCGCGGCCGTTGATGGTGATGGCGCCGGTTCCGTTCGGATAAACGCGGACGCGGGAAACAGAGCTTTTTCTTCTACCGGTACCGTAGAAGTAAGGTTTGGAATCATACATGGTTTACGTCCTCCTTCCGAATCAGCGTACCCAGGCTTCGGGAGCCTGTGCCTGTTGTTTGTGGTTTGCGCCGGCGTAGATGTGGCAGCGGGTAAGGCTCTTTGCACCTACGGTGTTTGCGGGAAGCATGCCTTTGATAGCAAGCTTCATGGCAAATTCGGGCTTCTTTGCCATAAGGGTTTTATAGTTGATCTCTTTAAGGTGACCAACATAACCGGTATGGTGACGATACATTTTTTGGGTAAGCTTTTTGCCGGTAAGAACAGCTTTGGCAGCGTTTACGATAACAACATAGTCGCCGCAGTCAGCGTTAGGGACAAAGTCAACTTTATGTTTGCCGCGAAGAAGGTTCGCAGCGGTAACGGCAGTGCGTCCGAGGGGTTTGCCGGCAGCGTCAAGAACGTACCATTTACGCTCGATGGCATTTGCCTTAGGCATAGTGGTGGACATGGCGTTTACCTCCTTATTTTCCTTTGTTTTTTCTTTCTATCGAAAGCGACAAGTGTTATTATAATCAAACAAACCGCCCATGTCAACAGTTTTTTGAAATAAATTTAATATAGAAGTTGAATCCTTTTGTTTTCGCTTGTTTTCTTCGATTTTCTTGCGTTTACTCACTTTCGATTTTACTTTTTGAGGGGAAGAAATGCGCCCGCAAAGCTTTTGCTTTGCGGGCGTCTTTTATGGGTTGCAGTTTTTGCATGGGGAATATCCCTTTTCGATTATGTCGCTTCGGGAACTGTCGGAATAGATTTTGTTTGATTCTTTCATGAGCTTTACGCTGTTGCACCACGAATAATGGAATTTGCCTGTATTTTTGTTGAGTATGTAGGTATAGGTTTTGTCATTTGACGAATTATTGCCTGACTTGCCGGAATAACCACTTTTAGAAGATTCGCTCTTGGAAGACTCGCCCGATGAGCTGCCTTTGGAACTGTTGTCGGATTTTGTCTCTTTTTTTGCTTCTGCCTCCTCGGCTTTTTCTTTGTAATAATCTACATTTTTTTCAAGGGTTAAAATTTCTGTTTCAAGGCTTTTAATTTGCTTTTCATAGTCTTTTTTGTTTTGCTGCAAGGTGGTTTCATAGCTTATTTCAAGCTGTTTGCTGCTGTATGACGGAAGAAAGAAATAGCATCCGAAAACAGTTATTACAACCGCAATGATAATTGACAGAATATTTTTTTGACCGTTCATTTTATCACCCCACTATACAGGAAATATGTTCCTTACATTTATGATACTCAAATATTGAGTAAATGTCAATACTCAATATTTGAGTATGCTATATTTGGCTTGGTGATGGTATGGATTACAGACAAAGAATTCGCGAAGTTCGCGAGGACAGAGATTTTACCCAAAAGCAAATCGGGGCAGTTATAAACAAAAGTCAACAGGGATACAATCACATAGAAGATGGAAGAAGCGAGCTGAAAATAGACGATTTAATTAAGCTTTGCAAATTTTATAACCTTGGCATTGAATACCTTTCGGGTGTTTCGGATATTGAAACGAAATTTTACAAAGATAAAAAAGAGAAAAAATAAACTCCGCGCATACTCAATGCGCGGAGTTTTTTGCCGCAAAGCGTTTGCAGAAATTCGTCAGATTTTCAGTATGCCTTCGTCCAGCATGGACTGGGCGGCGAGCATCACGCCGGCTTTCGCCGTGGGGAAGGTGAGGCCGCCCTGCATCCAGACGGCGTATGGCTCGCGCAGGGGGGCGTCGGCGGAAAGCTCTACGGAAGCGCCGAGGTTGAACGCGCCCGCCGCCATAATGACCTGATTGTCGTAGCCGGGCATATCCCAAGGCTCCGGAGTGACGAAGGAATCAATGGGTGAACCGCTCTGAATTCCCCGGCAGAAGGCGCAGAGCGCCTTTGGGCTGCCGAGGGCAATGGTTTCGATGATGTCGGTGCGGGGTTCGTTAAAGGCGGGGTCCGCCTTGAAGCCGCAGAGCTCGAAGAAACGGCTTGCAAAAACGGCGGTGCGCACGGCAGAGGCGGTTACTCCGGGGGAGAAGAACAGACCCTGATACATGGGGCGAAGCTCGCCCAGGGTGCAGCCCACCTCGCGCCCGACGCCCGGCGCAGAAAGCCGGTGCGCGCAAAGCTCCACAAATTCATGCTTGCCGGAGATGTAGCCGCCGGTGTGGGCAATGCCTGCGCCGGGGTTTTTAATGAGGGAGCCGATTATCAAATCCGCGCCAACGTCGGTGGGTTCAAGCTTATCCACAAATTCGCCGTAGCAGTTGTCACAGACGCAGACGGCGGTGGGGTTTGCTTCGCGAACTATGGCAAAAATCTTTCTGATTACGTCGATGGAAAGGCTGGGGCGGGTGGAATAGCCGCGGCTGCGCTGAATGTACGCCATTTTTGCGCCGCGAACGGCCTCGGGAATGGAGTCAAAATCCACGCTGCCGTCCGGAAGCATGGGAAGCTCCCTGTAAATCACTCCGAATTCCTCAAGGGAACCGACGCCCTCACCGTGAATGACCCCTTGCAGGGTGTCATAGGGCGTTCCGGTAAGGGAAACCATAATATCTCCGGGGCGAAGAACGCCGAAAAGCGCGGTGGAAATTGCGTGGGTGCCGCTCATAAAATTGTGGCGAACCATTGAATCCTCCGCGCCGAAAACCTGGCTCCAGACCCGATCAAGAACCTCACGCCCGCGGTCGTCATAGCCGTAGCCGCTGCTTCCGGCAAAAAGGCTTTCGCTTACGCGGTTGTCGATGAAGGCGCGAAGAACCTTTTCGGAATTGTAGCGCTCGATTTCTGCTATTCGGGCAAAGGGCTTTTCGCAATCCGCAAGGGCGCGCTGTGCAAGGGATTCAAGGCGCGGGTCAATTTTAAAAAACTCACTCATTTTTATTTTCCTCTTTGTTTAAGTATATTGTATAGAAGCTTCCTGCACGCCTGAAGCCAAGGCGGGCATAAAGCCGCTCTGCCCGGTCGTCGCAAGGGCAAAGCCAGGCGGCAAGACCTTCACTGCGAAGCATTTCGGCGCACTGTGCCACAAGAAAAGAAGCATAGCCGCGTCCGCGAAAATCCGGGTCGGTGATTACTGATACAATGGCGCCGCCGCTTTTACAGCGGCCGCGTATACATGCGCCGCTTACCGGCGCGCCTTTGTGCTCAAGGGTGAGCACGGTGCTTTGCCCGCGGTTTATATCGCGGGTATGCTTAAGCATCCACATATCAAAATCGGGTTTTTGATTTTCCGGATATTCAGAAAGCATAAGCTGATACAGTCCCGCGGCATCGCCGCTTTTTGCTGCCGGAATTTCGCTGCGCTCGTATTTTATGTGCTTTGAGCATTTCATAAGGGGCAAAACTTCGGTCTTTTCGCCGAATATTTTTTTGAGCACGGGAAACGCCGCTTCGCCACAGGATATGTCGGAAATTTTCTCGTCTTCGGCAAGCTTTGAGAGAAAAATAAGCATTTCCGTTCCGGGAACGTTTCTGCCCGAAAGTACCATAAGGTCATCGCTGCCGATGTTAACGGCAGAAACCGCCCGGCCGTGCTCATCAAGCTCCACCCACACGGTCATAAGGTCGGGCGCATCGTAAAAAGCGGTTGCGGCCGCCAAAAAAATGCAGCCTATGTATGGCTCTGCAATGCAGAGCTTTTCAATAATTTTCGGGTCATCAAGAAGCTTTATCATATGGCGGCAAGCTCCATGCTCAAAATTTCGAGCAGCTTTACCTCGTGCTCGAGGTCGGAAATTTTGAGCACCGCTCCGGAGGAACGGGCATACCGCACGGGATATTCCGCACAGACCGTGCGTATTCCCCCCGCCGCGGCGTGTATATCTTC
This sequence comes from Oscillospiraceae bacterium, assembly GCA_004556975.1. GTDB lineage: Bacteria > Bacillota > Clostridia > Oscillospirales > Ruminococcaceae > UMGS1668. The sequence continues at coordinate 17,935 of SFFD01000014.1, forward strand.
GCCGAGGCTGTATTCGGAAAGATTGCGCTTTACCTGAATGGGAATTTCGTTTGCTTCGCAAAGTTCGGAAAGGCGGCGGCAAAGGGCAGTATCGTAAACGGTGCGCCCGTCCTTAAAGGCGGTGACCACTCCTTTTCCGAGGGAGCAGGAACGTTTGTCGCCGGAAACTGCGGGAATATCCCCGGCAGAAGCTCCGTCGACAACAACGGCGATATCCGGCGCAAGGGTAAAGGCGGCAGGGCCGCAGCCGGCGCCTTCAATTTCTTTGCGCACGGCAAAGCAGGCGTAAAAATCATATTCGGCAGGGGCGGAAAGAAGCTCCAAAAGGGCGGCGCAGCCTGCGCGCCCTTCAAGCGCTTTGCCCATGGCAAAGCCGTCGCCGAATTCAAGAAAGCTGCCTTCAAAAACAGCGCGGTCGCCTATGTGAACACGGCGTTCGGCTTCCTCTTTGCTGTCTGCGCCGATGTCAAAATAAAGCTTGTCCGTGTCGGCGGGGGAAGTACGTTCGTCTTTTTCAAGCAGGTGAAGCGCCTTGCTGCCCACAAGGGCGGGCACGGCGCAGTCGCCGATAAGCACCCGGCGGCCGATTACCACCCGGGAATCCACCTTACCTATGCACTCAAATTGTATAAACCCGTTTTCGTCGATGTTTGTGACTATAAATCCGGCTTCGTCCATGCGGGCGCAGAACATAACCCTATTTTGAGGGCGGTTTGCGCCGCGCTTTTCGGCAAGAATGTTGCCTATGCCGTCAACGAAAGCTTTGCAGTCCGGAATTTTTGCAAGTTCGGCAAGAATTGCGCCGCGCACGGCGCCTTCGTCGCCGGAAGACCCGTTCGCAAGGGAAAGCGCCCGGAGATTTTCGATAAGCGCCATTATTCCGCGCCCCCTTCCATAACATATGCGGCAATAAGCTTGCCCGTATTTTGAATGTCAGCCACCGCCATTTTCTCAATGACCGTGTGCATATATTGCTGGGGAATTGAAACCGTGCAGCAGCGAATGCCCTCGCCCGCCTTTGCCATATCGTCGGCATTGGTGCCGGTTGTTCCGTTCATAACCTCATACTGCCAGGGAATTTGGTGCTTTTGGGCGAGGGCGACAAGCTGCTCGCTCATTTTTCTGTCCAAACCGGGCGCAAAGCCTATCATCGGGCCTTTTTTCATAAATTTTGTTTCAACCTCGTTGGTGTCGGGGGTTTTGCCGAAGCTTACGTCCATTTCAAGCGCTTCCGTAGGGGCGATGGCGGCTGCTGCCGCGACCGCACCTTCTCCGCCGGTTTCCTCCCTTGTGGAGAAAACCGCGGTAAGCCCGCAGGGCAGTTCTTTTCCGCGGAGCAGCTCCAGCGCCTCCAGTATGCAGGCGCAGCCCGCGCGGTCATCCAAAGCGGGCGCAGTCACATATCCGTTTTCCATGCTCTGCCACGTTCCGCGAAGCATAACCCTGTCGCCGGGTTTTACAAGTTTTTCGGCGGTTTCCTTATCAAAGCCGATGTCCGCGGCAAATTCTTCAGGCTTTGGGTTTTCCTGTTTTCCGTCACCCTGAAGCTCTTTGGGAACGGAGCAGATAACTCCGTCATATTCGCCCTCTTTGCCAAGAACCGTTACGCGGGTTCCCCAGATGCTGCGGCGGTCAATTCCTCCGCAGTTCATGGCGAAAACAAAGCCGTTTTCGTCAATGTGGGTGACAATAAGGGCAATTTGGTCAATGTGGGCGTCAAGCAGAACATGACGGCCGTTTTTTTTCGGCGCAATTTCGCAAATAACATTGCCAAGATTGTCGCGGCGCACTTTGCCGTATGGAGCAAGAAGCTCTGCTCCCACTGCGGCGGCTTCGTCCTCCGCGCCGGAATTGCCCTTTGCCATGCAAAGAGCCTTCAAAGTTCTTTCAGTATCCATAAGCCATATCCTTTCAAAGCTTTTCGGCGGGGATTCCGTCAAGCTGACCGAGCTTGCCGACCAGTTCTTTATAGTGTTTTCCGCGTACCTCAAAATTGGGGTAGAGGTCAAAGCTTGCGGAAGCGGGGGAAAGGGTGACAATGTCGCCTTCATCGGCATAGCCGTAGGCGGTGGCAACCGCTTCCTCCATGCTGTTTACAAAAATTACTTCCGGTTCGCCGTTATAGTTCGGGTCGTTTTGCAGAGCGGCGGCAATTTTCGGAGCGGTGGGGCCGCTTAAAATAAGCAGCTTCACCTTTTCGATGAGGTGGGGCGCAAGGGGCTCGTAGGGGATGTGCTTGTCATAGCCGCCGCCGATGAGAATGACCTTCTGGTCAAAGCAGGAAAGCCCCGCGATGGTGCGTGTGGGACTTGTGGCGATACTGTCGTTGTACCACTTTACTCCGTCAAGTTCGCGAACAAGCTCAATGCGGTGTTCGACTCCGCCGAAATTCTTCGCAATATTGTGGATAACCTCCACCGGCACCTCGCCCCAAACGGCGGCTATGGCGGTGAGGTAGTTTTCCACATTGTGCATACCGGGAATTTTAATATCCGTCTTGGGGAACAGCTCGGTGAGCCTGCCGTGCTCACAGTAGCAGAGCATTCCGTCCTCGCGCAGGAACGCGCCGTTTTCCACCGGCTTTGTGTGAGAAAACCAGCGCAGTTCGCCGCGCACAAGTTCCGCCATGCTTGCGGTTATAACGTTGTCGGCGTTGAGTACGGTTACGGAAAATGCGTTCTGGTGGCGGAGAATATTGCGTTTCGCTTCGATATACTCCTCCATGTCCTTGTGAACGTCAAGGTGATTCGGCGCAACGTTGGTCACAACGGCGACATCCGGCGAGCGGCGCATGGATATAAGCTGAAAGCTTGAAAGCTCCACAACGGCGCAGTCATCGTCTTTAATTTTTTCTACTATTGGCAAAAGGGCGCGGCCGATGTTTCCGCCCTTGTGCACGGTTTTTCCCGCGGCGGAAAGAAATTCGGAAATAAGGGTGGTGGTGGTGGTTTTTCCGTCGGAACCGGTTACGCCGTATTTTTTGCAGGGGCAAAGGTCAAAGAAAACCTCCATTTCGCTGGTGACGGCCTTGCCCTCTTTACGAAGGGCGCAAAGCGCCGGATTCCACCAGTTCATGCCCGGCGTGCGGAAAACAACGTCTGCGTCTATTCCGTCAAGATAGCTTTCTCCAAGCAGGAGCTTTGCTCCGGCGGCTTCAAGCTCATCCGCCGCGGCGCCGAGCTTTTCACGGCTTGCCTTATCTCTGGCTTCGGTTTCAATGCCTTTTTCGGCAAACATTTTTATAACGTCCTTGTTGCTTACGCCGATGCCGATAAAGGCGACCTTCTTTTTTTTCATTTCATCAAAAAATTTTTCCGGTATGTTCATATAAATACCTCGCAAAAGGCAAAATTTTATTCTGAAGAATATAATGACGGCCGTAAACGGCAAAACCGCATACGGTTAGTTACAATATTTTTTAGTATAGCATATTTATCATTAAAGTAAAACACATAAAGCAAAATATGACGCCGGAATTTGAAAAAACAATAAAAACAAAACGCTTACCGACTTTTAAAACAAAAGGCGGAAATATATTGTTTGCTGTCTGCTCCGTCTTTTTGGTGCTTTAGCGCATTAAAAAAATCATTGACTTTAAAGCTTTAGCGTGGTAATATTTAGCCATTATTTATCACGGGAAAAAGGAGGTAGATTCGTGTGAATAAAGAAATAAAGAGTGCTTCTTCGAAAAATAATATCATTGAAACAGAAGTCGCAATAAAATTCATCAAAGACGTTTTTGAAAGGGAGCTGGCGCGAAATCTTAATTTGACGCGAGTCTCCGCTCCGCTTTTTGTTTTTCCCGAAAGCGGTCTTAACGACAACCTTAACGGGGTAGAGCGGCCCGTTGCTTTTGACGTTCTTGACATAGGAAAGAATGTTGAGGTTGTGCACTCTTTGGCGAAGTGGAAGCGCATGGCGCTTGCAAAATACGGCTTTGCCGAGGGCGAAGGTCTTTATACCGATATGAACGCCATCCGCCGGGACGAAGCGCTGGACGCGCTTCACTCCGTGTACGTCGACCAGTGGGACTGGGAAAAAATCATAAATCCGAACGAACGCAATTTTGATACGCTTAAAACAGCGGTGGAAAGCATTTATTCGGCGCTTTTAAGGACAGAAAATGCTCTTTGCGAAAATTTCGGAACACAGCCGGTGCTCCCTGAAAAAATTGAATTTATGACCACCTCTGAGCTGGAGGAAGAGTTCCCAAACCTTTCGGCAAAGGAACGCGAAAACGCCGTTACAAAGCGCCTTGGCGCTGTTTTTCTAATGCAAATCGGCGCGCCGCTTGCAAACGGCAAGCCCCACGATGGGCGCGCGCCAGATTATGACGACTGGTCGCTCAACGGAGATATTCTGCTTTGGGACGAGGTGCTTTCACGCGCTTTTGAGATTTCTTCCATGGGAATCCGCGTGGACGCCGGCGCGATGCGCCGGCAGCTTGCAGCTGCCGGGTGCGAAAGCCGCGCGGAGCTGCCCTTCCACAAAGCGCTGCTTGCCGGCAAGCTGCCGCAGACTATGGGCGGCGGCATAGGCCAGTCAAGAATCTGTATGTTCCTTCTCGGCAAACGTCATATCGGCGAAGTGCAGGCTTCCGTCTGGCCGGAGGCCATGATTGAGGAATGCGAAAAAGAAGGAATACATTTGCTGTAAAAAGACGGCTCTGCAATTTTTGCAGAGCCATTTTTATATAATCAGTCCGTTTTTCTATTACAACCGCCGTTCCGTTGGCACAGGCGACAATCATATTGTTGCCGATTTTCATGAAATCGAGGTCAACGCCGATTATGGCGTTTACGCCTTTCATTATACAGTTTACAATCAGTTGGTCAAGAGCTTTATCCTTCGTCTGCTCTATTTTTCAAGCCATAAGGTTAGAACCAACGCCAAAGAGATCGCTTAAAGAAGCGCCAAACTCAGAAAAGAATCCCGTTCCGAGAACAATTTGTCCGCTCATAACATTAAGATACTTAATAATTTTGTATCCTTCAAAATCAAATCCGGATGTTGTTAAAAATGTATCCTTCAGGTCAGGAAGATTGGCTACTATTTTATTACGCTTTTTTAAGGCTTCCTCAAATTCCTTTTGCGCGGCTTCTGCTGCTTCTTCTTCCTTTTTCTCCCTTTCAGCTAATATAGCGGCTTCTTGAATAGCCTTTATTGAATTTTCAATGTCACCTGCATTTAGGCGGCTGGCGCAAGCAGCACATATTTCATAGTTTTTCACATGTTTTCTCGGGTTCTTAACTGAAAATCCTTTTCCGCAGCAATCGCACTTATTCGCCATCATTTATCATCCCTAATAATAAAAAAGTGCACAGCCGAAGCTACGCGCTAAAAATGCACGGCTCCGATTGCTGCGACACAAATTTCACACTCGTCTTAAAGAAGTATGCGAAAATAGAGCACGCATTTTTATCATGGGATAAAAATACACATTTCAACACAACGAGTAATATTAAATTTGTGTCGCACCGTAATTACACTATAATAAATCCTGTTTTCCAAGAGTTTGGTAATAAAAAGCGCCGTATTCATAAAAAACACAGCGAACCAGAGCGTAAACAAAAAACTCCTGCCGAAAGGCAGGAGTTTTTATGGTGGACGGTAAGGAACTCGAATCCCTGACCTTCCGCACGTCAAGCGGAAGCTCTACCAGCTGAGCTAACCGTCCGTATCAAGCAAGGGTTATTATAACCGATTGAGTGAAAAAATGCAAGAGATTTTTTCAATTTTTTTATAGAAATCTGAAATTTTCTATTTCAAACACCGTGTTTTCTTCCGGAAAAGAAAGCCTTACAAGGGCAAGATCGTCTTTGTCAAGCTCCGCCGAAAAACCGTTGCACCGGGCAACGGCCCGGGTTTGCTCAAGGTTAAGAGAAATCCCGTCAGGCAGGGAAAGGCTTTGCAATGCAAGGTAAAAAAGCTTTGCCAAAGCTTTGGGGGGAACATCATTTTGAGAAAAGTCGGCGGAAATTCCGCAGAACGAAAAGCGGGCATTTTCACCGTCAAGCACGGCGCAAAGGCCCGCCATGCTTTCGGGCGAAGTGACGGTAAAGGTTATTTCGGAGCCGTTTTTTTCAATATCGGCATTGAAGCTGTCATCTTCTGCAAGAATTACGGCAGAGCAGGCATAATCACCGGAATATGCTTCGGCAATATCCTGCGTGCTCAAAGTCAGGACTTTTGAGCACGCAGTGAGCACGGATATTGAAAAAATGAGCACAGCCTTGAACAAAGCATTTTTTCGCATATAAAACCTCCGGCGCGGCATAATCAGCAATGCAATTATACGCGGCGGAGGAAAAGAATATGCTGAAAAGCGGTAAATTAAAGCTCGTGCTCCGCAAGAATACGGCACAGATATTCCGGAATGTCGGTCGGCAGCATTCCGTATTCGGAAAGGCTGTAAGCGGCTTTGTCTGCCGCAAGGCCGTGAAGGTACACTCCGCACACGGCAGAGGCGGTTTCTATAAATCCCTGGGCAGAAAGCGAGGCTATCATTCCCGCAAGCAGGTCGCCGCTGCCTCCTTTTGCAAGACCGGGATTTCCGGTGGTGTTAAAGAAAACGTCTCCGTTGGGCGAAGCGGTTACGGTTGACGAATCCTTAAGCACAAGCACGCAGTTATAGCGCGAAGAAAAGTCGCAGGCAATTTCAACGCGTGCTTGTGCGATTTGTTCCGGAGTTTTTTTGCAAAGGCGCGCCATTTCGCCCATGTGAGGGGTGATTATCGGCGTTTTTGCCGCGGTGAGGAGCACTTCCGGCTCGTCGCATATGGAATTTATGGCGTCAGCGTCAAAAATAACAGGACACTCTGCCGTTTCTGTTACAAATTTTACGATGGCGGCGGAATCCGCCGACTGCCCAAGGCCACAGCCGATAAGAACAGCGGAAGCGCGCTTTATTGCAGGAAGCAGAATTTCTGCCGCAGCGGCGGAAACGCCGCCTTCTTCGTTTGCAGGCAGGGGAAGAAAGGTCGCTTCCGGAACTGCGGGCGCAATAAGACTTTGCACCCTTTCCGTGGTTGCGACTGTAACAATGCCCGCGCCCATGCGCAGGGCGCCCTTTGCGCTTATTGCGGCGGCACCGGGAAAATTCGCGCTGCCGGTGATGCAGAGCAGTCTGCCGTAGGTGCCCTTGTGACTTGTGCGCGGACGTTTTCGTATTGATGAAAATACCATTTCTTCGTTTGCACAGAAACAGGTCTGGGGAATTTCTTCAAGAACCTCGTGCGGGATTCCGATATCAACTTCATAGGTTTTTCCGCAAAATTCCCGTCCGGGAAGAAGCAGATGGCCGGGCTTTTGCGCGTCAAACGCCACGGTGAACGCCGCGCGCACCGCACCCTCTGCGGCTTCGCCGGTGGCGGCGTTTACGCCGCTTGCAATGTCAAGCGAAATTTTAATTGCAGAGGAAGAATTTATTTTTGCGGCAACCTCATCGAAAGGAGGCCGGAATTCGCCGGAAAAGCCCGTGCCGAAAAGGGCGTCAATAATGATGTCGGCGCCGCCGATAAATTCGTCAATTTTCTTTTGGTCCGTCTGCCAGTCGAGTATGGTAATTCCGGCTTCAAGAATACAGTTATACATATATTTGGCTTCGTCGGTGCGGGGGGTTCCGCCGCAAAGAACGACTATTACATTTGCGCCCTCTTCAAAAAGCTTGCGGGTTACCACAAAGCCGTCGCCGCCGTTATTTCCGCTTCCGCAGAATATCATAAAATTTTTACCCACTATGCTGCGCAGGCGCTTGCGGATATATGCTGCTGCGGCGCAGCCGGCGTTTTCCATAAGCCGCTGGTATGTAACGCCCATTTCGTCTGAAAGACGTTCTGCTTTTTTCATCTGGGGGATTGTGAATATCTTCATGCTTTCTCCTTTCAGGCAAAGCCGAAACAAAAGTCGGAAATGTCTCTTTTTTAATTATACTTTATTTTCCGCATTTTTCAATCGAAAAAGGGTTGAAAAAAAGTTTTTAATGTGTTATTATCCTTTATGTTATAAATTCAAACGCTTTGACCAAGAGAGTACGGGCAATTTTTTCGAAAAGAGAGAAACGGTCGCCGGCTGAAAGCCGTTTTGCGTAAAAGTGCCCCGAAGTTCACTTGCGAGCGGTTTTGCTGAAACGAAAAACGGATTAGGCAAAAACGGGCGGCACCGTTATGGGCTGTATGAGTGCCGGACTGCGGGATTTTTTCGCCGGTTCGGAAGGTGGGTGGTACCACGGAGAATTTGTTTTTGTGTCTTCGTCCCAATTTGCGGTGGGGCGGAGATTTTTTTATGCAAAAAAAATTTTATTCCGCACCGCGAAGCAAAAACTGAACACAGATTTTTATAATTTTACAGAAAACGGAGTTGAATGCAATGAAAGAACTGCTGGAGCAGATTCGCCAAAAGGCAAGGCAGGAGCTTGCCGCGGCGGAGGATTCCAAAGGGCTTGAGGAGCTGCGTGTCCGCTATTTAGGAAAAAAAGGCGAGCTTACCGCTATACTCAAGCAAATGGGTGCCCTTTCCGCAGAGGAACGCCCGGTTATAGGTCAGCTTGCAAACCAGATTCGCGCAGAAATTGAAACCGAGCTTAAAGAGGCGGACGCCCATATCAGGCAGCATATGCTTGAAAAAAAGCTTGCGTCCGAAACCATTGATGTAACCCTTCCGGGAACGCCCTGCCCCACCGGCAAGGAGCACCCGCTCTCCCTTGTTCTTAACGAGGTTGAGGATATATTCATTGGCATGGGCTTTTCCATTGCCGAGGGACCGGAGGTTGAAACCGACTATTATAACTTTGAAGCCCTGAATCTGCCGAAGGATCACCCGGCAAGGGACACTCAGGACACCTTCTATATCACCGAAAACGTGCTGCTTCGCACCCAGACCTCACCTGTTCAGGTTCGCGTTATGGAGAAACAAAAGCCGCCGATAAGAATTATCGCTCCGGGGCGCGTTTACCGTTCCGATGCGGTGGACGCAACCCACTCTCCGCTGTTCCACCAGATAGAGGGACTTGTGGTGGATAAGGGAGTTACCATGGCGGATCTTAAGGGCACCCTTGAGATATTCATCAAACGCCTTTACGGTGAGGATTCCGTAGTGCGCTTCCGTCCGCACCACTTCCCGTTTACCGAACCTTCCGCGGAGATGGATATTCAGTGCTTCAACTGCCACGGAGCGGGCTGCCCGGTGTGCAAGGGCGAGGGCTGGATTGAAATTCTCGGCTGCGGAATGGTTCACCCCAAGGTTCTTGCAAACTGCAATATAGATCCCGAGGAATACAGCGGCTTTGCTTTTGGCATTGGTCTTGAACGCATTGTTATGCGTCGTTTTGCAATAAACGACCTTCGCCTTCTTTATGAAAACGACCTTCGTTTTCTTGACCAGTTCTGATAAGGAGTCAGCTTTATGCCAAACAAAAACGAAATTTTCAGCATGACGCAGAATTTCCAAGCACGGTGCCTTAATTTGCAGCGCAAGTTGTTTATGGAACATCAGGAAAGAGATGTTTCCGCGGAATTACGCGACCGCGCCGTTAAAATGCTCAAGGATGCAGATGCCGGCGAGTATGCCGCAGCCGCAAAGGAAGCGGACACCATAGTATATCTGTTTAAAATGCTGATGATACAGAATTATATAACTCCTCAAACTTTCGAAAGCCTTGCCGGCGACGGTGTGGCGCTTTCCGTAATCTTTAAGGATATTGTCGAAAACGGTGAAGAGGAATAATCACAGAAAAGAGGTAAAACAATGGATCTGTCATTAAGATGGCTCGGCGACTATGTTGATACCGGCGTTACGCCAAAGCAGTTTTGCGACGCCATGACAATGTCCGGTTCCAAAGTGGAATGCTATTCCGAAGAAGCGGACTATATAACCAACTGCGTTGTAGGCAGAATTATTAATATTGAAAAACATCCTGACGCTGACAAGCTTCAGGTTTGTCAGGTGGATGTGGGCGACCGCTCCGTTCAGATAGTAACGGCCGCCACCAATGTTTTTGAAGGCGCCCTTGTTCCTGTCGCCCTCGATAACTCCACCCTTGCAAACGGCGTGAAAATTAAAAAAGGCAAGCTCCGCGGAGTCGTTTCCGAGGGAATGATGTGCTCCGTTGCGGAGCTTGGCGTAACCGTTCACGATTTCCCTTACGCCATTGAGGACGGCATTATGATTATCGAGGAATGCTGCAAGCCCGGCGATAACATCCGCGACGCTCTCGGTATCAACGATACCACCGTGGAATTCGAGATAACCTCCAACCGCCCGGACTGCCTTTCCGTCATCGGTCTTGCAAGGGAAGCTGCCGCGACCTTTGACAAGGAGCTCCACCTCCCGCAGCCGAAGGTCCAGCACGAAGCGGGCGATATTCACGACCTGCTTTCCGTCGAAGTAAAAAACCCGAACCTTTGCCGCCGATACGTCGCCAGAATGGTAAAGGACATCAAGATTGCGCCCTCTCCCAGATGGATGCGCGAACGCCTTCGCGCAAGCGGCGTTCGCCCCATAAACAATCTGGTCGACATCACCAACTATGTAATGCTTGAATACGGTCAGCCCATGCACGCTTTTGACTATAAATATCTGAAAGGCGGCAAAATTGTCGTGCGCAACGCCGCCGAGGGCGAAAGCATTACCACTCTTGACGGAGTGGAACGCAAGCTTACTCCCGATATGCTTGTAATCTGCGACGAGGAAAAGCCCTCCTGCGTGGCGGGCGTTATGGGCGGCGAATACAGCGGAATTCAGGACGACACCAACACAGTTGTGTTTGAATCCGCAAACTTCCTCGGTTCCTCCGTCCGCATCACCGCAAAAAAGCTCGGCATGAGAACGGAATCGTCCGGCCGCTTTGAAAAGGGTCTTGATTCAAGAATGTGTATGGACGCGGTGAACAGAGCCTGCCAGCTTGTGGAAATGCTCGGCGCGGGCGAGGTCGTGGGCGGCTATATCGACATAGATAATGCGAACGAAGCCCCCGTCACCGTGGATTTCTGCCCGGAATGGATAAACCGCTTCCTCGGAATTGACATTTCCGAGGAGAAAATGATTTCCATCCTCGAAAAAATCGGCTACAAGGTGGAAAACGGCGTTATCACCGTGCCCTCCTTCCGTGCCGGAGACACCCGCCACAAGGCGGACATTGCCGAGGAGATTGCCCGCTTCTACGGCTACGACGTTATTCCGAACACCGCTGTCACCGGCGCCGCACAGGGCGGTCTTACCGCCGAGCAGAAGTTCGAAAAACGCCTCGGCGAGCTGCTCCGCGCCAACGGCTGCTATGAGATTGAAACCTACAGCTTCATAAGCCCCAAATACTATGACAAGATAAATCTTCCCGAGGACAGCGAGCTGCGCCGCAGCGTTGTTATCACAAACCCCCTCGGCGAGGACACTTCCGTAATGCGCACCACATGTGTTCCATCCATGCTTGAGGTTATCGCCCGCAACTACAACAACCGCAATCTGGCAGGCCGCCTTTACGAAATGGGCAAGGTCTATCTGCCGAAAGAAACCCCGGATATTCTTCCGGACGAACGCGCCGTCGCCGTGGTGGGAACCTTCGGCGATAAAGAGGATTTCTTCGCCCTTAAAGGTATTCTGAACGAGGCATTCGAGAAGCTCGGCGTTTTGGGCGTGGAATATTCCGCCCTCAGAACCGACCCGGCGTTCCATCCCGGCCGCTGCGCCGAAATCACCGTCGGCGAAAAGAAAATCGGCGTTATCGGCGAAATTTCCCCCGCCGTTCTGGAGAATTACGGCATCGGAACCCGCGCGTATGTGGCTTCCGTGGATATTGCGGACATCTTCGCAAACCGCATAATCGACAAGAAGTTCAAGCCCACCCCGCGCTTCCCGGCGTCCACCCGCGACCTTGCCATTATCTGCGACGACGAAATTCCCGCCGCAAGCCTTGAAAAGGCAATCCGCGCAGGAGCGGGCAAGATCCTTGAAAAGGTTGAGCTCTTTGACGTTTACAAGGGCGCTTCCGTCGCCCCCGGAAAGAAGAGCGTCGCCTATTCTATGACCCTCCGCGCCCCGGATCGCACCCTCACCGTTGAGGAATGTGACCGTGCCGTTGCCAAGGTGCTCAAGGAGCTTGAAAAGCTTGGCGCAAAGCTTAGAGCATAATATTTATTGATATTTCAAAAAATCCCGTGCTCATTTTGAGCACGGGATTTCTTTAGCGTCACTAAAACTGCCTGCGGTACGACAGTGACGGCAAAGTTTGGCTAATTATTGATCCGGATAAGTGGGCTTATAGAGTTCGCAATAGAACCATCCGTCTACGGTATAGTCAATCGGTTTACCGTTTACATGAACATTTACCGCATAGACTATAAGCTCTCCGTCCACAAAGGCATATGGCTGATTGACGCAGCACAGCACATTCGTATTATCGTTTGTTTTCGGCCATGTGTTTGGCTCCGTATAATCAGAAATTCGTCCTGCAATTTGCGATTCATCGGGTGCTTCTGCCATTTTGTTAAGACCACAATAATATATTTTGTCGTTCACCATCACCACAGGCAAAGCTATATCATTAGGGGCTTCTTCTTCCAGCTGAAATAGCATAAATGCCGCTGCAATCGCAATGAGGATGATTACAACCGATAGACAGATTTTTGTTTTTATGCCCATAAATTAATGCCTCCTTGCGGCGGGCGGCGGGTTTATCGCCGCAAACCGCACTTCAAAAATAGCTTTCACTTATATAGAAATGAAATTTGCAAAACTGCAACACCTTTTTTGAAAATTCGGAGTGTTGCACAAAAATTGCGACTGAAATTTGTACACGATGACGAAGAATCGGAACGAAAGAGCGCTCAACCGCCGGTAGAAACGCATTAACGACGGCGTTATTGTGCACGGCGCAAAAACGCGCTATACTTTAGTCATGCTAAGGCGCCGCGCAAATTAACAAAACGGAGGTTATGTTATGACCGTTCAGATAGGAAACAAGATAAAGGCTCTTCGCCTTGTGAAGAGCATGACTCAGGAACAGCTTGCCCAGCGGCTGTCGGTAAGCCCGCAGGCAGTTTCAAAATGGGAAAACGGAGTTTCCCAAAGTTAAAGATACCACATCAATCCCACGCGGACTTTTGCTCAACCGATACAGCCGGAGGGCTGGATAACAAGAAAA
>SFFD01000050.1 GCA_004556975.1 Oscillospiraceae bacterium
GGCAGATACAGCAAGGGCGCGGGCAGGAAAAAACAAGGAGCAGTGCGAAGCGCTGCAAACGAGCAATGCGACTATGTTTTTGACCGGGCGGGTCGTTGGATTATATAAAAGCAATTTTAAAGTCATGTATTGTGACTTCGGGATTTTTTCATAGGGGGATTGTCCCCCTAATGACGCTATTTTTTCTTGCTTGCGCTGCAAAAAAAATAGCTGTCGCCCCCTTAGATGAAAGCGGACGATGCTATGCAGCCGTCTGCTTTTATATTTTTTTATTTTGTGGGTAATAGTAAAACACCCAACGATGTCTTTGGCTTTTTCTATTGGCTCAAGGTAACGGCAGTGTGAGTTGACGGCTGCACGGCTGTTAATTGGCTCGTGCCCTTGCGCTGCCGGTGGCAGATACAGCAAGGGCGCGAGCAGGAAAAAACAAGGAGCAATGCGAAGCGCTGCGAGCGAGCAGTGCGACTATGTTTTTGACCGCGCGGGTCGTTGGATTATATAAAAGTAATTTTAAAGTCATGTATTGTGACTTCGGGATTTTTTCATAGGGGGATTATCCCCCTAATGACGTCATTTTTTCTTGCTTGCGCTTCAAAAAAACGGCTGTCACCCCATAGGTGAAATCGGGCGATGCCACAGGGCCGTCCGCTTTCGTTCATTTTAAACCGTATGATAATAAAAGCAGTGTACTACTGTTTTTGGTCGCACATACGGCTTTATTCCGCAAAGATATATGAAAAGTTTCAATGGGACCCTACATACAAAAGAATATTTGTGCTTTAAGCAAAGACTTTTATTTTCAATGGACTTATTTTTGAATTTTTTATATAATTATAAAAAATATGATTTATAGAGGGATTCTTTTGAAAGAAAATTTTACAGCTGAAAAGAACGGTTTTACAATAAGATTGGCTCAAAAAGAGGATGCGGAAAACTATTTTACCCAAAACTTTTGTCCCCTTGACAAAGAAGCGGCACGAATGACCGGTTGCAAGGAAAGCTTTACAAAAGAAGAAGTGATTTCATTCTTTCTAAAATCTGTTGAAGAAGAGGACAGGTACCTGTTTTTGATTACAGCGCCGGATGGCGGAATTATCGGCGAAAGCGTAATCAATGAAATTGACCGTGAATTAAAAAGCGCGAATTTTCGCATAGGAATTTTTCGTTCCAACGCACGCGGGCAGGGAATAGGTACATGGGCGACGGAAGTTACCCGCGATTTTGCATTTGAAAAGCTGAAATTGCACCGTTTGGAGCTGGACGTATATTCCTTTAACCCCCGCGCGGAAAAGACCTATCTTAAAGCCGGATTTAAAAGGGAAGGCGTACTTCGTGACGCGGTTATGGATGGGGATAAATATGCCGACGATATTTTAATGGCTATGCTTGAAGAGGATTGGAGAAAAATTAAAGGAGAGAACCGCTGAATCTATATTTTGCAGCATAGCAGAATTTTTTATAGTGAAAAAGCCCGACAAGGTCGGGCTTTTCTTTTGCAAAAGAATATTTTTTTCTGTGTATATATAATAGCACAAATTGCCTTAAAAATCAAGACTTGTTTATTTTTATACGGCGCGCTAAAATAGTTTTTACAAAATATGAGGGAGGAAATTATGGACAAAGCTCTTTCAATTATCAAAACAGCCGCTGAAAATGAAAAAAAGGGAATTGCCGTGTGTGCAAAGGTGCTTTATGAACACGGAATCACCATTTCGGAAGCTGAAACAGCGGCAATTGTCGCTGCCCATACAAAGGCGCTGCGCGACAGCGGAAGGGTGGAATTTGGTGAGGGCGCCTTGCCGGCGCTGACAAAAGCCTTTGTATCATCGCCGTATATAACGCGCAAAAACTGTGCAGAGCTTTTGTCGGAACTTCAGGCAACGTTCTATTTCTTCCGCAGCGAATGCGACGGGCTTATATCCGATGAAAAGCTTATTGCTTTTATGAAGCGCGAATTTAACGGGCCGGCCGGCGGCGATATAGGTTACCTTAACGGAACATCTATGGAAAGGCTTTGTGCCCGCCTTAAGGGAAAGGATTCAAGCTGGATTTAACCGCCGCAGGGTTTTGAGCACGGCATTTTTACTCTCGTGCTCAAAACCGAAGCAGAGAAAAGGAGGAGTTTTATATGGAATTTTCACTTGCGCAAAGTGCTGTGCTCTCTGAAAAAGAACAGCTTTTGCTGCACCAAAAGCTGTGGAGCCTATTTGAAGCTGCCGCAAATGAATTTACAAACCGGGAAAGCTCTTCTGTTTCGGAAGAAAACGCCCGGCGCCTTCTTTCCTCCGTTTGCTTTATTCTTCAGGAATATCTGGAGGAAACAGGGCATACGGAACGCGACCTTGCTTTAGGTAACATTGACGAAGCCTTTAAACGCGGAAAAGCAGTTTTGCTAAAACGCGTTGACGAAGCGCGGGAGCTTTGGAATAAAGCGGTGCTTACGATTCCAAAGATTCAGAGCCGTGCCCTTACCGATACTATGCAGGGGATAAAATACGGCCTTTCGCATTATAGCACAGACCTTTTTGCAGCAGAAGTTCCGGGAAGCATTGACTATCAGCTTATGCTTCCCGTGTCGGAAAAAGCTTTGGGAATTGAATATATAATCCTATGGCTTCGCGAGCTTTTGCTCGAAAACTATATTTTAAGCCGCTTTGAAGCAAAGGCGGTGCGAAGCGTTTTGCTGCGGGTGTGCCCCTTTTATCCTGAACTTATTATAAACCTTTGCGAAAACCCGCTGCAAAACGCAATCGGTCTTATCCTGCTGCAAAAAGACCCGTTTTCTCTTTATATAACGCATAGCGACCGTTTGGCGCTTACGGAAATGCTTGCTTCGCTTTCCAAACAGGAGTGTGAAGACCTTCTTTGTGCGGCGGCACAAAAAATTTGCGTAAGGCTTTTGATTCCAAAGGAATCCTGTAAAGGCGTGGAAGCCTTTGCAAAAAGCCTTGCCCCAAGGATTATGGCTTCAATTCCGTCAAAGCTTTGCGGTGTGTTCGTGTAAGATAAAAGATACTTAAAGTAATACAAAAACAAAAATATACCGTTTGTAAAAAAGCAAGAAGAGTTCTTCGGCAAAAGCCGTTTACAGATAGTAATAAATACACTGATATATACAAATGATAAAAGGCCATCTTAGAATTGCCTTGACACTGCTTTAAAATAGTTATATACTTTAGGTGAATATTAAAGGAGGCGGATTTACAGTGTACGAGGAAGTTAAACAACTTGCCAAGAACATCGGCTTTGATAAATGCGGAGAGATTGCCGCGCGGCTTGTTCCCTGTGATCCTACCCTGCGCCGTTTCTGTGTGCAGAACGTTTGCGGAATGTATGGCAAATGTTATATGTGCCCTCCGGCAGAAGGCCCGGCAGAGGCTCTTATTGCAAAGCTTCACAACTATAAAGATATGCTTGTTTTTGCCCATGAATATCCATGTGAGGATATGAACAATTATCAAAATGTTCAGCGCGAGCATGAGAACAACAGCCACATTCTTTGGAAAGCTATGCAGAAGCTTGGCTATAACCAAAAAAATGCCCGTGTGCTTACCACCGGCGGCTGCCACCTTTGTGAAACCTGCGCCTACATAACCGGCGAGCCTTGCCGTCACCCCGATATTGCATGCCCTTCCGTAAGCGGATATTGCATAGAGGTACAGAAGCTTTGCGATGCCATCGGTCTTTCCATGAACGGAGAAAAGGGCGGCATAGTTCTTTTCTGTATTGCATTATTGAAATAACAGTTTAAAATCCGTGGAGAATTCCCCAACGGATTTTGTAAATCCGAATAAAAAACCTCCGCGAAAACGGAGGAGTGGATTTTTCAGAGGGCTTTGCCTTCATCTTTTCGCCACCGCCCAAATCGGGCAGTGGCATTTTTTTGAGCGTTTTGCCTGCCGGAATACTAAACTTTCACAACCGGCAAAATATTACTGCCGGCTGAATATGCGGCAAACGGAGGAGAAAATGAAAAAAATTACTCTGCACAGCGAACTTATTTACTTTGCGGCAATTCTGATTATGTCTTTTTCAAGCGCAATGCAAACGGCGGCAAATGTCGGAATTTCCATGATAATTGCGCCCGCCTATGTTATAAGCCAAAAGCTTACTTTTCTTACCTTCGGTCAAAGCGAGTACCTTGTTCAGGGCATTGTATTTATCGCATTCTGCATATTGATGAAAAATTTTAAGCCGATATATCTTGTGTCCTTCGGCACATGTATTATTTACGGAGCGGCCCTTGATATGTGGCGCACAATAATTCCGGCGTTTAACCCCAACATAACCGTTCCGGGAAGTATGCCCATGCCGGTGCGCATAGCAATGCTGTGTTTAGGAATGATTATAACAGCCTTTTCCGTTGCGCTTTTCTTCCACACATATCTGTACCCACAGGTTTATGACTTTTTTGTACGCGAAATTTCAAAACGGTACAATAAAAACCGCACAAAACTTAAAATTGCCTTTGATACCGGCTGCCTTGTAACAGCAACGGTGCTTTCTCTGCTTTTTTTCGGAAAGCTTGTGGGAGTGGGTGTCGGAACCCTTGTTATGACATTGGTAAACGGAAGGCTTATCGGCTTTTTTGATAAGCAGCTTGATAAATATTGCATAGTAAAACCCTTGCTTCCCAAAATAGAAAAGGCGTTCATCCTGTAATTTGTTTTATGAAAGCGCCGCCCGAACTGCGGCGCTGAACAAAAAATTTGACAATCGGCAGTTACGGCTGCCGAAATGAAAACACATACAAATCCCAATAAGAATATACCCGCTTCAAAAAGAAGCGGGTATCATTTTACTTTCCACGGCGAAAAAGCATAATAAGCGCAGAAATCAAAGGTACTGCAAGAGTGGCGCAGAGCACGGTGAGCATTTCTCCGCCGCCGAGAGCGACCGTTTTGAATACCGGCTGAAGCGCCGGAATATAAACCGTGCTCAAAACAATGGCAGCAGAAGAGAGTACGGCAAAAACAAGCTTTATGTTATTGAATATATTGATTGTAAAAAGACTTCTTACTTCACTCTTACATTCAAATACATGAACAAGCTGGGTAAAAACAAGGGTAACAAAGGCGGCGGTGCGCGCGTGCTCAACGCTTTTCGTGATTCCGAGCACCGTTGTGAACGCCGCCAGAACAGAAAGCCCCAAAAGAATTCCGCGCACGACTATGGTTAAGGCAAGACCGCCGGAAAAAACGGAATCGTTCCGTCCGCGGGGCTTTTCCTTCATAACGTCATCCTGCGGAGGGTCAAAACTTAAGGCAATTGCGGGAATTCCGTCCGTAACAAGGTTTACCATAAGTATCTGTATTGGCAAAAGCACCACCGGCATGCCCATAAGCATACCAAAGAACATTGTAACCACTTCGCCGATATTGCACGAAAGCAAATAGCGGATAAATTTACGTATATTCTGATAGATTATTCGCCCCTCCTCCACCGCAGAAACAAGGGTGGAAAAATCATCGTCCAAAAGAACTATTCCGCTGGCTTCACGGGTAACATCCGTTCCGTTTTTGCCCATAGAAACGCCTATATCAGCCTCTTTAACCGCAGGCGCGTCATTAACTCCGTCGCCCGTCATTGCGACTATATGGCCGTGCTTTTTAAGAGCACGCACAATTTTAAGCTTATGAGCAGGGGTAACCCGCGCAAAAACGCGGGCGTGCTCACACGTGGTAAAAAACGCGCTTTCGGAAAGGGAATCAAGCTGTGCTCCGGTTCGCACATCTGCGGCGCTTTGCGCAATGTATAATTTTTTTGCAATGGCAAGCGCCGTTTCGGGGTGGTCGCCGGTAATCATAACCGTGCGAATTCCGGCATTTTTACATTTGAGCACGGATTCCGCAGCGCCCTTTCTGGGCGGATCAAGCATTCCGCAAAAGCCTATAAGCGTAAAGCCTTTTTCGCTTATTTTTCCGCCGGAATAATCCTTATACCCAAACGCAAGTATGCGCAAAGCGCCAAAGGCCATTTGCGAAAGCTGCTTTTTGCAATATGCCAACACTTTTTCAGAAAGGACGCGCCGCCCGTTTTCGTCAAGATAGTCCGTGCAAAGGGGCAAAAGAACATCCGGCGCGCCCTTGACGAAAACAAAGCTGCCTGCTTCTGATGATTTTACTCCCACCGACATAAGCTTTCGCGTGGAATCAAAGGGAATCTCTTCCTCTCTGTAAAAAAGAGCGGGCTTTGCAAAACCGCCGCCGCTTTTGAGCACCATTTCAAGAAGGGCGGCTTCTGTCGGTTCGCCCATTATTTCTCCGTGCTCATTTTTCTCCGCATTATTGCAAAGAGCCGCCGCAAGCAAAAGCTTTTCGGGCAAAGCGCCGGGTTTAAAAATTTCCGCACCGCGAAAAGTTTTTCCTGTGGGTAAAAACACCTCGGTAACGGTCATTTTGTTTTCGGTAAGCGTTCCGGTTTTGTCCGAACAGATTATGTCCGCACAGCCCAAAGTTTCTACGGAATGCAAACGCCTTATCAGAGCATTCTTTTTAAGCATGCGCGAAACCGCAAGACCGAGAGAAATGGTTATAACTGCCGTAAGGCCTTCCGGAATTGCCGCAACGGAAAGTGAAAGCCCGGTAAGAAACATATCAAAGGCGGGCTCGCCGCGCAAAATTCCCGTAAGAGTCACAATAACACATATAATTATGCACCCCGCCGCTATATATTTGCTCAAAGCCGAAAGACGCTTTTGAAGGGGTGTGGCTTCGGCCTTGGTTTCTTTTAAAAGGCCGGCAATTTTGCCCATTTGCGTGCTCATTCCGGTATTTGTCACCAAAAATTCGCCGTGACCGGAAGTTATAACCGTGCCCATATATACAAAATCATTTCGCAGGGCGGCATTGCCTTCTGCGCCGGAAAAAGAAACTTTCTGTACCGCCATGGACTCGCCCGTAAGAAGCGATTCGTTTGCAAAAAGCTCCGTGGCGGAAAGAACTTTTCCGTCTGCGGGAACTTTGCACCCGGCGGAAATTACCGCTATATCGCCGGGCACAAGAAGGCGTGCCGGAACCTCCGTTTTTTCTCCGTCACGGTAAACCGTCGCCTTTGGCGCGGCAATAGCGCGCAGATTTTCAAGGGTGCGTTCGGTACGGTATTCCTGCAAAAAGCCAAGCACCGCGTTTATAAAAACAATGGCCATAATAGTAACGGCGTCGATATATTCCCCAAGAAGAAGCGAAATTACCGTGGAGCACAGCAAAATCAGAGTAAGCAGATCTTTAAATTGCGAAGCAAAAAGCGCGGCCGCGCTTTGACTGCGTTCGCTTGAAAGCGTGTTTTCTCCGTGCTTTTG
>SFFD01000015.1 GCA_004556975.1 Oscillospiraceae bacterium
GCATTTTAATGTTTTTGCTTGCACAAAAACGTGTGCACTTTTATACTATTATATCGGACGATTTTATTGATCAGCCTAATTTTACACAGGAGGTATGTTATGAAACGAATATTAAGCGTCCTTATGATACTGATTATAATCGTTTCTATGACAGCTTGTGCAGACAGCAAAATAAACGAACCCGACATAATTGAGCATGATGCTCCGCTTTCATCATCTTCAGAAAACATATCAGACACCGAAAATGAAAGCAATTACATAAGTATAAGCCAAAACGAAAACAGTGAAAATGCTTCTGATGAAAGCAGCCAATCTTCGGAGAGTAAAAATGACTCAGTAAAAAGCAGTTCCGAACAGAAAAACGACGCTTCTTCTAAAAAACCTGAATCGCAAACGCAGCAAAGCGAAAGTCAGAAGTCATCTTCAAGTGCCGCTTTGCAGTCTTCCGAAAAGTCTTCCTCACAAAGCAGCCATGTTGAACAAAAGCCGCAAAACGGAAACGCCGCCGGTACCGGTGAGATAAGGGCAGTATGGATTTCTTATCTTGAATATCAATCCATTCTTACCGGTAAAAGTGAAAAAGAATTTAAAAACAGCATAAAAACCGTGTTTTCCAACCTTGCAAACGACGGATTCAATACGGTTTATGTTCATGCCCGCTCCCATAGCGATGCGTACTATGCTTCAGACATCTATCCGTGGTCGGTATACTGCACATGGACAGAGGGAAAAGCCCCCGGTTTTGACCCGCTTAAAATTATGGTAAAAGAGGCTCATTCCGCCGGACTTAAAATTGAAGCATGGATAAATCCTTACAGAATAAGCGGAAAAACCGATGTTTCTAAAATATCAAAAGGTAACCCTGCCTATAATTGGCTTGATACCGACAAGGTTGTTATCGTAGAAAATACCGGAATTTTCTATAACCCAGCCGACAGTGACGTAATTGATCTTGTTGTAAGCGGCGTTGAGGAAATTGTTCACAACTATGAGGTTGACGGAATTCATTTTGACGATTATTTTTATCCTACAACGGATGAATCCTTTGACAGCAGCTATTACAGAAGCTATAAAAATTCCGGAGGAAAATTAAGTCTTTCTGCGTGGCGCCGCCAAAATGTAAACGAGCTTGTCAGCCGTGTTTATTACTCTTTACTGCGATGTTTATACATGGGTGACAAGTGCCGGATATGTGGACTATATCTGCCCGCAGCTTTATTACGGATTCAACCACAAAACTCTTCCGTACCTTACAGTACTTGATGAATTTGACGGAATGATAAGAAAAGACGGAATTAAGCTTGTTGTCGGTCTTGCGGCATATAAAGCAGGAGCGGAAGACCAATATGCCGGAAACACCGGAAAGCTTGAATGGACACAAAACAGCGATATTATTTCACGGGAAGTTGCTGCTGCCAGAAATGCAAAAAATTACGGCGGCTTTGCCATATACAGATATGATTCATTCTATAATCCTGCAAAATCAGTTGCGGATATTGTTAAAAAAGAAAAGCAAAATCTTGTCAATATGATGTGACGCAATTAAAAGGACGGTTAAAACGCATGAAGAAGTTCTTTCTTAACAAAAAGCTTATGGCGCTTGTGTTATGCCTTTGTTTAAGCGCGGTTATAATCGGGGTGGGCGCTTTTGCGGCGGCAAACAGCGGTCTTCCCGGCATGAGCATAATAAGTGAAAAGTTTGTAACCGAGCACGAAAGCGAACCGTCATCTTCTTCAAGCGAAAACGGCAGCGAAACAAGGCCGGAAATAGACGGCGACATAACCATAAAGCCAAATATCTCCGAGGAAGAAGAGCCGGATGCTCCGCTTTCTTCCGAGCCGGTTGTATATGCTGCGCCGGAGCGCATGATGGCTGTAACTCTTACCGCAGGCAAGGATTATTTTACAGATGATAAAATGAGCACGGCTGATATTCAGAGTTCCATTGATTCCGCAATTATAAAAGCAAAGGATCTTTCTGCAAATACCGTATTTCTTGAAACTTCTTATAATGACAGCACCCTGTTTGCTTCGGCTGACGGAAAACAGGCGGCTGTGAGCATTGATATGCTCAAATATGCTATTGAAAAGGCGCGTGAGCACGGGATGTATGTCTATGCTGTTTTCGACGTGCTCAAATATGCGGATGAAGAAAGCGGCATACCCGGTGCAAAGGAGCTTTCAAGCATAAGGACAGATGTCACAGCGCTTTGTTCTTATGACATTGACGGGATTATGCTTGATACATATACCGTTAAATCAACCGGCAACGCATATTCTGAATATAACCTTTCCGGCGGCGGAATGGGTTACGAAAACTATCTGTACAGCAAAACGCAGGCTGCCGTTACCGCTGCATATGATGCGGTTAAAAAGGCAAAGCCTTCTGTTGCCGTAGGACTTGCCGTAGATTCGGTCTGGGCCAATTCCGAGGACGAAGAAGGCGGAAGCGATACGTCTGCAGTTTATACAAGCCTTTATGACGGATTTGCCGACACCAAGAAGTTTGTAGAAGACGGGCTTGCTGATTTTGTTTCCGTAAAATGTGAATATTCAACCACAAATAAAAAAGCAAAGTTCAGGGATTACACAGAGTGGTGGAATAACACAATAGAAGAGAACATACCGCTTTATATCTTTCAGTATGCCACAAAGGCATGTACGGATGAAAAGGGCTGGAATGATCCGTCGGAACTTTCAGACCAGGTTATTTCCGCCGAAAAATTAAGCGGCTTCTGCGGAAGCATATTTGATTCTCTTTCTGCGCTTGAGGATAATCCAAAGCAGTCCACGGACGCTCTTATTAAGTACCTTACAGAGAACGTTGACCCAAGCTTTTTGCTTACTCAGCTTGAAATGACCCGCCCCGCAAAGACAAAGTTCTCTACTTACGAAGCTGCTGTCTCTTTCTCGGGTGCTTCTGATGTTAACTTTGACCTTCTTATGAACGGAGAAAAGGTAAAGCGCGATTCCAACGGTGCATTCATGATAACCCAGGAGCTTAAAACCGGAGTTAACACCTTTGAGTTTTCGCATAAAGAAAAAACAATTACTTATAACATTACAAGAAACGTCAAGGTGCTCAAAGAAATATCTCCGCTTGGAAATGTAACCGCCGGCGGCGGAATGAGCATTACGGTAACGGCTCTTGCTTATGAGGGTTCTACTGTTACTGCAACTCTCGGTTCAAACACCGTTACGTTAAAGCCAAGTACTGAAGCTGACGATTCCACAGATAACGAGTCCACATACCAAATATATACCGGCATGATAAGCGTTCCTGCGGCAGGCGCTTCCGAACAGGCTTTGGGCAACATTATTGTAAAAGGTACATGGGAAGGCGCTACCGAAAAAATGGAGGGCGCGTTCGTTACCGTTTCAGCAAAAGCAACTGCCGGAGGGCTTGTTGAAGTCATTGCAAAATCTGCGGAAACCTTCCCGACGGATACTCTTAACGATCTTTCCGATTACGACTGCTATCCGCTTGCCAAAGGAACAAGAGATTACATTGTGGGCGATGAAATTGTATATGTTGAGGGAAGCAAAACATACACTTATTACAATTTGCAATCCGGACAGCGTGTTTATACCGGCGATGTAAGCCCTGTTTCGGGCGACCTTGGCGGAAATAAAATTAACTCCGTAACCGTTTCTGCGGATTCAAAGTATACCTATGTCACTCTTGAAACAGAACAGCCGGTGGCTTATATTGCAAAATATTCAAGCTCCGCCTTCACAATAGATTTTCAGTATACTGATTCCGTACCGGATTCGCTTGATTTGGATTGTACTCCGCTTTTTGACTCCGCAACATGGAACGGAGCAAAACTCAGCCTTAATTTAAGCACAACGGGCGGCTTCCTGGGATATTATGCATATTATGAAAACGGAGATCTTGTTTTCCGCTTCAATAACCCAACGGGAAGCTACAGCCTTTCCGGAGTGCCCATTGTGGTCGATGTCGGGCACAGCGCCCTTGGAGTCGGAGCCTTGGGCTACCTTTCTGCTTACGGAGAATACGAAATCAACCTTGCGGTGTGCAAATACCTCAAGGATGAGCTTGAAAGCCGCGGCGCGATAGTCTATATGATGGATACCGTAATCCAACGTCCGTCACTTGCGGACAGAACAGCCTATGCGTCTTCAAAAAATCCGCTGGTATTTGTCAGCGTGCACTGCAATTCCGCAACAACAAGTACCGGAAACGGTACGGAATGCTTCTATTTCACACGGTTTTCGTCCTCGCTTGCAGATTATTTCTCTTCAAATGTTGCTTATGCTCTTGATACATCAAACCGCGGAGGAATGATAGGGCGGTACTATGTTACAAGGGTGCAGGAATATCCTGCTGTTCTTGGTGAGCTTGGCTTTGTAAGCAACGAATCCGATTATTATAAGCTTATTCAAAACAGCTATCAAAGCTCAATAGCTTCCGGAATTGCAGACGCAATTTCAAGTTATCTGGGCGCTGCCGGAAAAAACGGCAATTATAATTACGGAACCCAATCCACAAAGGAATAATAAAAGGGCCGCTTTTCTCATAAAAGCGGCTTTTTTAATAAAATGTATATTTTCAGCTTTTTTGTATAAAATTCTGCCTTATCTATTGTAAAAAGGAATATTCGTGGTATAATTATTTTAGAATTTTGACGCTTGAAAATTACAGATAACCAGCTTTTCCTCCTCGGGTAAAACTGGGGAGGCTTTTTATTGGAGGAAACGCAATGACAAGAAAAGAATCTCGCGAACAGGCTTTTGCCATCGTATTTGAAAGCAGCTTTCATGATGAGGGGCTCGACTATATCCTCGAAAATGCTGCGGACGGCCGCGACCTCGTTTTGGCTGACGGTGATTTTGCAAAGGAACTTGCACGAAAAACCATTGATAACCGGGATAAAATTGACGAGATAATCGCTTCCTGCTCCAAACACTGGAAACCGGCAAGAATGGCAAAAACAACACTTGCAATTCTTCGGATTGCGGTCTGCGAAATATACTATTTCAGCAGAGAAGTGCCTGCAAGCGTTTCTATTAACGAAGCTGTTGAACTTGCAAAGACTTACGGCGGCGATGATGCCCCTGGATTTGTAAACGGGGTACTTGGCGCTATCTATAAAAAGAAGGCGGAAAACGAAAATGAGTGTGTTTCTGGGGATTGATACAAGCAACTATACAACCTCCGCCGCACTTTTTGACAGCGATTCTAACACCGTAATTCAAAGTAAAAAACTCCTTCCGGTAAAAGAGGGGGAACTTGGTCTTCGCCAGTCAGACGCCGTTTTTTCGCATGTAAAGCAGCTTGGGGATATGGTGACAAATATATTCGGTGAATACAGGGGAAAAATATCCGCCGTGGGCGTTTCTGCCAGACCCCGCGACACAGAGGGTTCATATATGCCTTGTTTTTTGGTGGGGGAAATGGCCGCAAACTGTATCGGAGCAGCCTGCGGAGTACCTGTTTTAACTTTTGCACACCAACAGGGTCATGTTGCTGCAGCACTTTATTCCGCAGGGCGTCTTGATCTTTTAAAAGAACGCTTTATAGCGTTCCATCTTTCCGGCGGAACCACCGAAGCACTTTTGGCAGAGCCGGACGAAGAACGGATTATCCGCTGCACAAAAATAGGCGGCTCCATGGACCTAAAGGCGGGACAGGCCGTTGACCGCGTCGGAGTTATGCTAGGTCTTGCATTTCCCGCAGGAAAATATCTTGAAGAGCTTGCTGCCAAAAGCAGCCGCCGTTTTAAAATCCATCCTGTTATGAAAGGTACGGAATGCTGCCTTTCCGGAATAGAGAACAAATGCAGAAAAATGCTTTCAGACGGCGAAAGTCCGGAAGATATTGCGCTTTATTGTTTAAAATCAATTGAAGCTGCTCTTTGCGGCATAACCGATGCCGTCATCGCCGAATACGGCAAGCTTCCGCTTGTTTATGCCGGCGGCGTTATGTCCGACAGCATTATCAGAAGCACAATTGAAAATAAATACGGCGGAATTTTTGCAAGTCCGGAATTTTCTTCCGATAACGCCGCCGGCATTGCGGTTCTTGCGTCCGTCGCATATAACAGATAAGGAGTGAGCTGTGTGCCCGGATTTAACATTCTTACGGTTACGCAGATAACCACATACCTGAAATCCTATATTGATGAAAACAAAAAGTTTTCCGGAATATATATAAGAGGCGAAATAAACGATTTTAAAGAGAATATCTATTCCGGACATATGTATTTTTCCCTTAAAGATGCCGAATCAGAAATAGCGTGTGTTATGTTTCGTAACTATGCCGAAAGAATCCGTTTTGCTCCCAAGAACGGAATGTCGGTAATAATAAGGGGCGACCTTTCGGTTTATAAGAAATCCTGTTCCTGCCAATTGTATGTTTATGACATACAGCCGGAAGGTTTGGGTGCAAAATATCTTGCCTTTGAGCAGCTTAAAGAACGCCTTGAAAAAGAAGGGCTTTTCGCTTCGGAAGCAAAAAAAGCTTTGCCGCGTTTTCCGGATAAAATCGGCGTTATAACCTCGGCCCAAGGTGCAGCTGTACACGATATAATCAATGTAACAGCGCGCAGATGGCCCATGGCAAAGCTTATTTTGACTCCTGTTTCCGTTCAGGGAGCAGACGCTTCCGATCAGCTCATCCGTGCGCTTAAAAAGCAGGATAATGATATAAAACCCGATGTTATAATTATCGGTAGAGGCGGCGGAAGTTCAGATGACCTTTCTGCTTTCAATGACGAAGAACTTGCCAGAACGGTCTTTTCATGCAAAACGCCTGTAATTTCTGCTGTTGGGCACGAAACAGACTTTTCAATCTGTGATTTTGTTGCGGATCTTCGTGCGCCGACCCCCTCGGCGGCCGCAGAACTTACAAGTCCGGATTGTTGCGAAATTAAACAGACCCTTGATGCTAATCTTGAATTTCTTGAAAGCATTCTTCGTAAAAAAATAAGCACTTTGAGTGCAAAACTGTCTGTCACAAGTCCTGTTAAGGCTTATAACTTTACAGAAAAAACCGATATAAGATTTACTTCTCGTCTTAACGAATTTGACCGCATGATAAAACATAGTTTAAAAAATAAAATAGAATCGGAAAGCTTTGCCCTAAAAACCGAGCTTGCAAAGCTCGATTCCAATAATCCCGCAAAAATTCTTAAAAGGACTTTTTGCCGCGCTGAAAAAGACGGCAAAAATATCAAGAGTATAAATGACATTTCAATCGGTGAAAGCTTTGATTTATATTTATACGATGGGCATTTAAAAGCATCCGTAAATGAAAAGGCGGAAGGAGGGCTTTCTTTTTGAAAAAGGAAATGAAATTTGAAGAGGCGCTTAATAAGCTTGCCGAGATTAACGAAAAACTTTCTGCAGAGGATATATCTCTTGAGGATTCCGTAAAACTGTTCAAAGAAGGCGTAGAGCTTACAAAGCTTTGCCAAAAAAAGCTTGATGACGCCAAACAGGAGATAGAACAAATCGAAATTTGACATCGGAGGATAAAATGCTTTCATTTTTAACTGATGATAAAAAAATAATCGATGACGGTATGGAAGCCGCCCTTGTTTCTTTTTGCGGCGCACAGGATGAAATTGTTGAAGCAATGCGTTATTCCGCACTCGGCGGAAAAAGAATTCGCGGAATTCTTACAATTGAGTTTGCAAAAATGCTTGGCTGTATTACGGAAGATGTGCTTCCCTACGCACTGGGAATTGAGTGTGTTCAGGCGTATTCGCTGGTGCACGATGACCTTCCGTGTATGGATAATGACGATATGCGCCGGGGAAAACCTTCCTGTCACATTGCTTTTGGTGAATCCACTGCCGTGCTTGCCGGCGACGCGCTTTTAACTCACGCATTTTCCGTAATTGCAGAGAGCAAAGCCGCCGAAAGCCATCCTGAAAGAGCCGTTAAAGCCATCGCAAAGCTTGCGGATTACGCAGGCTATCGCGGAATGGTGGGCGGCCAGGTGCTTGACCTTTCCGCTGCGGAAAAAGAGGTCAGCGCAGATGAACTTGCCACTATCCACGCGCTTAAAACCGCCGCTCTTATGAAGGCTTCTGCCGCAATGGGCTGCATTGCGGCGGGCGCAGATGAAGAAATCTGTGCTCTTGCAGAAAAATATGCCGAGCTTTTCGGCCTTGCGTTCCAAATGGCGGACGATCTTTTGGATTTTAACGGCAATTACGACGAATGTGAACTTAATTCCTATGTTAAAATTCACGGTGCCGAAAGGACGCGTTCAGACATATATTCATGTATTTCAAAGGCCGGAACGGTTCTTTTCAAATTTAACGAAAAGGGCTTTGACACCGGCGCGCTTGCAGCGCTTCTTGATTTTCTTATAACCCGCGTCGAGGGTGTATGATATTGATTGGAGAAAAAAATGGAAAAAAGACTTCTTGAAAGTATTAAGCTGCCACAAGGAGTAAAAGAACTTAATAAGGACCAGTTGGACGAGCTTTGTCTGGAACTCAGAGAAGAAATAATTGATAAGGTTTCTGTTACCGGCGGTCACCTTGCCTCAAATCTTGGAACCGTTGAGCTTACGGTAGCATTACATTATGTATTTGATTCTCCGCGGGAGCCTATTGTCTGGGACGTCGGGCACCAATGCTATTCTCACAAGCTGCTCACCGGCCGTGATATTACCGGAATACGTACCGAAGGCGGACTTTCGGGCTTTCCCAAACCGAGTGAAAGCGAGCACGATGCTTTTGTTGCCGGTCACGCAAGTACTTCTGTTTCTGCGGCTTTAGGCATTGCGGAAGCTAAAAAAATAGCGGGGGACGAATCCTCTGTTGTTGCCGTGGTAGGCGACGGAGCCGTTTCCGGCGGAATGATATATGAAGCTATCAACAACGCAGGACGCAGCAAGACAAACCTTGTTGTTGTGCTTAACGACAATGAAATGAGCATATCAAAAAATGTCGGCGCAATGGCAAAATATCTCGCTCAAATTCGTAATAAGGAAGGCTATTTTCATTTTAAAGATGTCACGCAGCGAATTCTGCTTAAAATTCCGCTGATAGGCAAGGGGATTTTCAGCACGGTAAAATACTGCAAAACCGCTCTTAAAGATTTTTATTACGGAAGCAATACTTTTGAGCATTTTGGATTTGTATATCTCGGTCCGGTTGACGGTCACGATATTCAAATGCTGATTCGCGTGCTCAAGCGTGCTCAAAGCTTAAAATGCCCCGTGCTTGTTCATATTAATACCGTAAAGGGTAAAGGATATCATCCTGCGGAAATGCTTCCGTCAAAATTTCACGGAATCGCTCCTTTCAATAAAGAAAGCGGTGAAACCTTTGAAGCGCATAAAAAAAGTTTTTCCGATGCCTTTGGAGAAATTATTTGCGAAATGGCAGAAAAAGATAAAAAAATCTGTGCAATAACCGCTGCTATGACCGACGGTACGGGACTTAAAAATTTTGCAAAAAAATATCCCGAAAGATTTTTTGATGTAGGCATTGCAGAGGAACACGCCCTTACATTTGCGGCAGGTCTTGCCGCAGGAGGAATGAAACCGGTTTTCGCGGTCTATTCAACCTTCCTTCAGCGCTCTTTTGACCAGATAATCCATGACGCTTCAATAAATCCGCTGCACGTGGTGCTGGCCATAGACAGGGCCGGCATTGTCGGCGGAGACGGCGAAACGCATCAGGGAATTTTTGATGTTCCTATGCTCACGGCAATTCCGGGAGTCACTATATACAGTCCCTTCAATTACGCAGAGCTTGACCGCGTGCTCAAAATTGCTTTTGCCGCAAACGGCGTTCAGGCGGTGCGCTACCCACGCGATTCTGAAAAATCCGTTTCGCCTAAATATACGGCAGATTATCACGACTTTGATTTTTTTGAAAACGGAAAAGATTCGCTTATTGTTACTTACGGAAGGCTTTTTTCCGAAGCGTGCTCAGCCGCTGAAGAAACAGGGGCTTCTGTGCTCAAGCTTGGCAAGGTTTTTCCGATAGATGCTGCCGCGGTAGAAAAAGCGGCGGCCTTCAAAAATGTGTTTTTCTTTGAAGAATCCGTTATGAATGGAAGTGCCGCCGAACATTTCGGTACAGCGCTTCATACAACTTCTTTCTGCGGAAAATATATAATAAAATGCGTTGACGGTTTTGTTCCGCATATGAATGTTTCTTCGGCAATGAAGAAATACGGTCTTGATTGCGAATCTATGGCCGCGATTATCAAAAAGGAGGCTTTGGAATGACAGAAAAGCAGCGTCTTGATGTTGAACTTGTTTCTCGAGGAATTATTCAAAGCCGCGAGCGTGCCAAAGCGGAAATCATGGCCGGTAAAGTATATGTCAACGGCCAAAAGGCAGATAAAGCCGGGGAACTCGTTACGCCGGAAGATAATATTGAATTTCGCGGAGAGCAGCTTAAATATGTAAGCCGCGGCGGACTTAAACTTGAAAAAGCAATGGAAATTTACGGCTTTAACCTTGAAGGAAAAGTTTGTATGGATGTAGGAGCTTCTACGGGCGGCTTTACCGATTGTATGCTGCAAAGCGGCGCATCCAGGGTTTATTCCGTAGATGTCGGTTACGGTCAGCTTGCCTGGAGCCTTCGTCAAAACGACAAGGTGATTAATCTTGAACGAACAAATATCCGGTATATTACAAAGGAGCAAATTCCCGATATTATTGATTTTGTAAGCATAGATGTTTCGTTTATCTCTCTTGGACTGGTAATTCCCGTGCTTCCCCAATTTTTGGCAGATAACGCGATGATGGTTTGCCTTGTTAAACCGCAGTTTGAAGCAGGCAGAGAAAAGGTAGGGAAGCACGGGGTCGTAAGCGACCCTGCAACCCACATGGAAGTGCTTGAACGCGCAGTAAGCTTTGCAAAAAAATCCGGATTTGGTATTGTCGGAATTGAGTTCTCTCCCATAAAAGGTCCACAGGGAAACATTGAATATCTTATGGTGCTTACAAAGGGCAACCCTTCTGCCGATATAAGCAGCGATCGGATAAAAAAGCTTGTGGAATCCTCTCATGACGAACTGGATAAAAAGGAGGCTCTCTGAAAAGTGAAAAAAGGCGACAAAATTAAACTTTACAGAAAGAAATCAAAGGTATTTATTGCCGCCAATCTTAACCGTAAGTCAGTGCCGGCCTGTGCCGAAAGGCTTATACTCCTTTTAAAGGAATATAAAGTTTCTGTATTTATGGATATTTCGGCTAAAGAGAATTTTTCAGAAAGCGGCGTAGATTTCGTTAGCACGGATGACGGTTTTGCTCTTGCGGATATTATATTTGTTATCGGCGGGGACGGAACGATATTGCGTGCGGCAAAAACGGCTCTTCGTTATGACAAGCCTATTCTTGGAATAAATGCAGGCCGGCTCGGATTTTTGTCGGATATTGAAGCAGACGACCTTTCCGCGGTGAAAATGCTTTTTTCAGATGGCGGCACAATAGAAAAACGCTCCGTACTTGATGTTATTGCAGGCGATAAAACCGTCTGTGCCATAAACGATGTATATGTTACCTATAACGAACCCGGAAAGACCGCAGAGCTTTTTGTGGAATGCGGCGGACGCGAGGTCTGCCGCTATCGTGCGGACGGTATTCTGCTTGCCACGCCAGATGGCTCTACGGGTTATTCAATGTCTGCCGGAGGCCCGATAATCGATACAACGCTTAACACAATAGTTATGACCCCTGTTTGCCCGCACTCGCTTATTTCAAGATCAATAGTTTTTTCATCGGATAAAATAATTCACGTCGGCTCATCCTTTAACGGCGGAGAAGAAAAAATGGATGTAATAATAGACGGAGAAATCGCCTTTTGCATAAAAAAGGACGAAGTTGTCACGGCCGGGATTTCAGAAAAATGCGTAAAATTTATCAATATTTCAGGTCGCGGATTTTACGAAGTGCTTAACCAGAAAATAATCGGAAGAAGATAAGGGGATAGAAAAATGAAAACAAAACGCCATTCCAAGATTTTAGAGTTGATTTCAGAACGGGATATCAATACCCAGGAGGAATTGCTTGCTTATCTTAAAGCGGCGGGCTTTGATGTTACCCAAGCGACGGTTTCAAGGGATATAAAAGAGCTTCGTCTTGTCAAAACCATGGTTTCTGACGGAAAATATCGTTACGCGCCTTCCGCGTCTGACAGCAATTCCGATATAGGTACAAAATATGCTGTTTTCAGCCAATCCACAAAAAATGTTGACTGTGCCGGAAATATGGTTGTGGTAAAATGTTTTAACGGAATGGCAAATGCTGCGTGCGCCGTTCTTGACGCAATGAATCACGAGGGTGTTGTAGGAACTCTTGCAGGAGACGATACCATATTTGTTCTTATGAGGGATGAAAAATCCGCAACGGCTCTTGTTGACAAAATAAAAGACCTTATCGGTTGATACATACGGCAAAGGAGGGCTTAAGCAATGCTTTCCCAACTTTTTATAAAAAACATAGCGGTAATTGAAAGCGCTTCAATAGATTTCGAAAACGGTTTTAATGTATTTACGGGAGAGACGGGCGCGGGCAAATCCATTTTAATAGACGCTATCAATGCCGTTCTCGGCGGAAGAACAAGCCGTGACCTCGTTCGCACAGGCGCAAGCAAGGCTTTCGTTTCTGCGGTATTTTCTGATATTTCTCCTAAAGTGAAAAATATTCTTGAGGAACTTGGATATGATTCGGATGAGGATGATCTTTTAATATCTCGAGAAATATCTTCTGAAGGCAAAAATATCTGCAAGATAAATGCGCGTCCCGCAACAGTAAGCGCATTGAAACAGCTTTCATGCGCGCTTATTGACGTTCACGGTCAGCATGACAGCGCAATTTTGCAAAACCCGGAACTGCACATCGGTTATATTGACGCTTACGGAAACACATCCGCGGAACTTCTGTCATACGCTGAAAGCTATAAAGCAATGAAGGAAACGGAGCGGGCAATTAAAAAAATCAGCATGGATGATTCGGATAAAGAAGCTCGCATTGATTTACTGAAATATCAGATAGGAGAAATAGAGTCGGCTGCAATTGAAGAGGGCGAAGAGGAAGAACTGCTTGCATTAAGCAAGCGTATAAAAAGCTCTGAAAATATTATGGAGCTTGTTTCAGACACTGTTGCCGCTCTTGACGGCGATGACGGTTCCGAAGGAGCTTTGGAGGAGCTTGAAACTGTTATTAAAAACGCACAACAGCTTGCAGAATACTTTCCGGATTTTACAGGAATTTCGGAAAAATTCAAAAGCTCATATTATGAACTTGAGGAATTTGCAAATGACGTTAAAAACTGTGCAGATGAGCTTGATTTTGACCCTAATCTTCAAAACCGCACAGAAAAGCGTCTTGATGAGATATTTCGTTTAAAAAGAAAATACGGCGGCAGCGTTGAGGCAATGTTTGCATATTATAACAAAGCAAAAAACGAGCTTGACGGAATCGAGTTTTCGGAAGAACGCCTTGAAAAGCTTAACAAAGAATACGCCGTGCTCAAAAAGGCTGCGGAAGAAAAAGCTTCCGTGCTCACGCAAAAGCGCCTTGATGCAGCCAAATCATTTGAGCACGCAGTTATGAATGAGCTTTCTTATCTCAATATGCCGAATGTGCGTTTCAGCGTTAACTTTGAACATACGGATTATTCCGAATCCGGATGTGACAATATTGAATTTTATATCGCTACAAACGCAGGCGAACCCCTTAAGCCTCTTGCAAAAATTGCTTCGGGAGGCGAGCTTTCCAGAATTATGTTAAGCATAAAAAACGTGCTTGCGGATAAAGACGAAGTGGGAACGCTTATTTTTGATGAGGTCGATACTGGCATTTCCGGTGCGGCAGCTCAAAAGGTAGGGAAAAAGCTTAAACAAGTTTCAAAAGGACGCCAGATAATATGCGTTACACACCTTGCGCAAGTAGCGGCTTTTGCCGACAATCATCTTTTGATTTCAAAAGCTACCGAAAACGAAAGAACTTTTACTTCCGTAACATCTCTTGATAAAGAAGGCAGAATCTGCGAGCTTGCGCGCATTATGGGAGGAGAAATTACCGATTCTCTTAAAAACAGCGCAAAAGAGCTTTTGGAGGCTTCAAACTGTTGACAAAAAGCCGTATGTAATGTATAATTTCAAAGTATTTTAAATATTTAAAACGCAGTGATGGAAATAAGTAGCGGCGATATCTGCGGCAAAGAGAACTTTCGGTTTTGGTGAAAGAAAGTGCGCAGACCGTTTTGTGAATTACATTCCGGAGCGGCATGGCTGATTCTTTAATGTAGGCTTTGTCCGGTGCGCCGGTTACAGCGCGACAGAGGCTTTGATTTGTTTCAAAGCGAACCAGAGGTGGTACCGCGATAATTCGCCCTCTGTCGGATATTCCGACAGAGGGCTTTTTTATAAGCAATATCAGAGATTATATAAACGGAGGAAAGTAAATGACAATTTATGACGAGCTTAAAGCCCGCGGGCTTATAGCACAGGTTACAGACGAGGAAGAAATAAAGGAGCTTATTAACAACGGAGGCGCCAGATTTTATATTGGATTCGACCCCACGGCGGATTCTCTTCATGTAGGTCATTTTATGGCTCTTTGCCTTATGAAGCGCCTTCAAATGGCCGGCAACAAGCCCGTTGTACTTATCGGCGGCGGCACCGGATATATAGGCGACCCTTCCGGAAGAACAGATATGCGTTCTATGATGACTCCTGAAACAATTCAGCATAACTGCGAGTGCTTCCGCAAACAAATGGAACGCTTTATCGAATTTGGTGAAGACAAAGCTATCATGGTAAATAATGCCGACTGGCTGCTTAAATTAAACTATATTGAACTTCTTAGAGATGTCGGAGCCTGCTTCTCCGTAAACAACATGCTTCGTGCCGAATGCTATAAGCAGCGTATGGAAAAGGGACTTAGCTTTCTTGAGTTTAACTATATGATTATGCAGTCCTATGATTTTTATTATCTTCATACTCATTATGGCTGCAATATGCAGTTTGGCGGCGATGACCAGTGGAGCAATATGCTTGGCGGAACCGAACTGATTCGCAAAAAGACCGGCGACGATGCATACGCCATGACCATAACCCTGCTTCTTAACAGCGAGGGTAAAAAGATGGGTAAAACCGCAAAGGGAGCTGTTTGGCTTGATCCTGAAAAGACGTCTCCTTTCGAGTTTTATCAGTACTGGCGCAATATCGGAGATGCCGATGTTATGAAATGCCTTCGTATGCTCACTTTCCTTCCGCTTGAAACCATTGATAAAATGGAAAAGTGGGACGACAGCCGCATAAACGAAAAGAAAGAAATTCTTGCTTACGAGCTTACTTCGCTTGTTCACGGCAAAGAAGAAGCCGACAAAGCTCTTGAAGCTTCTCACGCACTGTTTTCTGCCGGTGTTTCAAGCGAAAATATGCCTACAGTTTCTTTCGCGGAAAGTGATTTTGTCAACGGTAAAATTGCAGTCACCGACGCTCTTATCAAATCCGGCATAGCAAAATCCAAAGGCGAAGGCAAACGCCTTATCGAGCAGGGCGGCATCACTATAAATGACGAAAAAGTTACTGATGTTTTCGCCGCAATAGACAGAAAAGCTTTTGACGGGGAAGTAATACTCAAAAAGGGTAAAAAGATTTTCAAAAAGCTTGTTATAAACAACTGAAATTATAATACGGCCGCTGCCATAAAAGCAGCGGCTTTTGCTTACATTAAAGATTCCGAAATTGCTATTTTGAAAAGTACTATGGAAAATTTCTGTGGTATGTGATATTATTTTATAATTACCGTTGTGCAAGGAGGATTTTCTATGAATAGCATAATACTTGCTGCCTGCAAAAATATAAAACCTGCAGACAAAAATATTATGGATGAGGCAAAAAAGCGTCAGGCTCAACTTGCAAAGCCCCCCGGAAGTCTTGGCGTGCTTGAAGATTTATCAATCCGCGTTTCCGGAATGACAGGTAAAATACATAATAAGGCAGAAAAATGCCGCATTGTTGTACTCTGTGCCGATAACGGCGTTTGCGATGAGGGCGTTTCATGCACTCCGCAGTCTGTAACGCTTTCTCAAGCAATAAATCTTACCAGAGGAATGACCGGAGCTTCCTCTTTAGCAAAGCATTTCGGCGATGAAATCACGGTTGTTGACGTTGGCATTATGTCAGATTATAACTGCCCTGCCGTTATCAACAGAAAAATTGCATATGGAACAAAAAATTTATATCTTGAACCGGCAATGACCCGTGAACAGGCAGAAAAGGCAATTTGCGTAGGTCTTGAAATGGCAGATAAATGCGCCGAAGACGGTGTTGACGTAATAGGTGTCGGAGAAATGGGAATAGGCAATACCACAACTTCTTCGGCGATTCTTTCAGTATTTACCGGAAAACCTGCTTCCGTAACCGCAGGCAAAGGCGGCGGCCTTCTTGAAGAAGCGTATCAGCATAAACTTGAGGTCATAGACGGAGCAATTAAAAAACATAAACCGAATCCTGATGACCCGATTGACGTTCTTTCAAAAGTAGGAGGGCTTGATATCTGTGCTATGGCCGGGGTATTTCTCGGCGCGGCAGAGCACAGAATACCCGTTGTAATCGACGGATTTATTTCCGTTGTTGCCGCGCTTACTGCTGCGCGGATTTGTCCTGTTGCAAAAGATTATTTCGTTGCTTCCCACGCTTCATTTGAGCCGGGATACCTTCTTGCAATAAACGAACTCGGTCTTGAAGCCCCTCTGCTTCTTAAAATGCGCCTTGGAGAAGGAAGCGGCTGCCCGATTATGTTCCGCGTGCTGGATGCTGCATATGCAATTATGAATGAAATGGCAACATTTGAAGAAGCAAGTATAAATGACAGCTATCTTGACGAAATCCGCATAGGAGACAATTTTACGGTAAAAAGATGAAAATTTTTATATCCGGAGGAGCAAAAAACGGAAAATCCATGTTTGCGCAAACATGCGCAAAACGGCTTGCAAAAGAAGGCCACCTTTGGTATCTTGCCACTATGGAACCGCATGACAGTGAAGATAATGCCAGAATTGAACGCCACAGAAAAGAAAGAGCCGGATGGGGCTTTAATACTGTAGAATGGGGCAGAGATATTTCTGCGCACATTACTGAAACGGACGAACATGGAACTTATCTGGTAGACAGCGTTACCGCTCTTCTTACGAATGAAATGTTTGACGGTATGAGCGGCGTCGATGCTCGTGCAGCAAAGAAAACCGCCGATGAGCTTATATCTTTTTCAAAAAAGGCAGAAAACGTCGTTTTTGTATCTGATAATATTTATTGCGACGCCGCATTTTATGACGAATGGACCGAAGCTTTCCGCAAAGGTCTGGCTGAAGTTGACAGCCGCCTTGCGGCAGAATGCGATATAGTAGCGGAATTCTGTTGCGGACAAATAATTTATTATAAAGGAGCCGGTATTTTATGAAAAAGCTTCTTAAAGCGTTTTGTATGAGCTTTAGTATGTTCTGCGCAATTCCTACGCCCTTTGCACATGTTTGGGAAGATTCCGTGCGTTCACTTATGCTTGTTGTATTTCCTTTTGTGGGCACGGTAATAGGCGCAATTTGGGCAGGAGCAGGTGTACTCATGCGCTATTTTGGCTGTCCGCATTTGTTTGCCGCAGCAATCCTTACTCTTTTGCCGTACTGGCTCAGCGGAGGAATTCATCTTGATGGGTTTATGGATTGCTGTGACGCCGTGTTTTCCCGCCGTCCTCTTGAAAAAAAGCGGGAGATACTTAAAGATTCCCACGTCGGTTCTTTTGCCGTAATGAGCCTTTCCATGCTGCTGCTTATCGGATTTGCAGCATTTGCTTCATTTGACGGAAGTGAAAATCTATGGATTTTAGTGCTTGTTGCCACCGCTTCGCGGGCATGCAGCGCTATAGGCGTTTCAACCCTTCGCCCAATGGGGCACAGCGAATATGCGGGAAACTTTCAAAAAGGCATAAGCAAGGGTAATATAATCACCCTTGCGCTTATTTTGGCATTCTGCTTTGCAATAGGCTGGTTTGCCTTTGGCCTTTGCGGCATAGTCACCGTTTTGGCAACAGCACTTGGCTATGTTGCGTTCACCGCATATACATTCAGGGAACTTGACGGTTTTTCCGGGGACGTAACTGGGCTTGGCACCACCATGGCGGAACTTTGCGGCGTTATTTCAATGATGTTACTTTGAGAAAAGAGGGAACTTTGTGGATCTTATAATCGGCGGAGCATATCAGGGAAAAACCGAATTTGCCAAAGAAAAATACGGCCTTTCGGACAAAGATATCTGCGTCTGTCAAAAAGACGGATACATTGATTTTAATAAAAAATGCATATCCCACATCGAGCGTTACAGCTTTTGGTGCGTTGAGCATGACCTTGAGCCCGATGAGTATTTTTTTGAGCACCTTGCTGATTTTGAGCATACAGTAATAATCTCGGATGATATTTCCTGCGGCGTTGTTCCTGTTGATAAAACCGAACGTGCATGGAGAGAGGCAAACGGCCGCCTTTTGATAAAAATTTCCGATAAAAGCGAGCATGTAACAAGGGTATTCTGCAAAATTCCGGTGGTGCTCAAATGAAAAACACCGTTTATCTTATCCGCCACGGAATAACCGAAGGGAATAAGCGCCGGCTTTATTACGGAAGTACCGATCTTCCGCTTATAAAAGAGGGAATAGAGGCTCTTTATCAAAGGCGCGAAGCGGGAATTTATCCTGACGAGCATGGGTTTTGTCTTATTACAAGCGGCCTTTGCCGCACAAAACAAACTCTTTTTGAAATTTACGGCAAAAATCCGGATATTTCTGATTTCCGCCTTAATGAAATTGATTTCGGCGACTTTGAAATGAAATCATATGAAGAACTTAAAGACCGTTCTGATTATCAGCTCTGGATTTCCGGCGACAACTGGAACAATCTGTGCCCTAATGGAGAAAGCGGTTCAATTATGTTTTCCCGTGCAAAAAACGCCATGGACGAATACTGCAAAAAGGACTGTATAATTGTATGCCACGGCGGAATAATCGCTTCGCTTATGCAAAGCTATTTCCCCGGTATCCGCGAGCATTTTTATATGTGGCAGCCGCGTCCGTGCGAAGGCTACGGAATAGCTTTCGATGACGGAATTCCGACAGAATATTCCGAAATAAAGCTTGATGAAACGGGGGCAGAGCAAAAATGAAAAGAATAATCGCTGTGCTGCTTACGGTATTGCTTTTTCTTTGCGGATGCAACAGCGAGCCGGGGCAAAGCGATAAAAAAAGCGGCGGCTGGCTTCTTACAGAAAGCGAAATTGAAGAAGCAAAAAATTTCGCCGGTAACGAACCCGAAAGCCGCCCCGACGAATATATTTGCTATATCAGTATAAACTGCAAAACTGCCATTAACAGCGGAATAAAGAATAAACAGTCATATTCTTTTCTTCCGGATGACGGAGTAATTCTTCCTGAAACAAAAATGGAATTTACCGACGGTGAAACTGTATTTGACATTCTTGCTCGTGTTGTAAAAGAAAATGGAATACATATGGAATATACCGGTTCAAAAGGTCTTCAATACATTGAAGGAATATGTAATTTGTATGAGTTTGATTGCGGAAGTCTTTCCGGATGGATATATTCAGTAAACGGGTGGTCACCAAATTATGGCTGCGGTCAATATAAAATAGAACGCGGAGATATAATTAAATTTGAATATACCTGTAACCTTGGAGAGGATCTCGGTTTTTCAGTAAATTCTTAATAAAAGTATGGCATGTATGCTAAAAAGGCGTGATTAAAAGTCACGCCTTTTGTTTATTTTAGTTACTTATGAATACCGCCCTGACATTGAGCTGCTTTTTTCATTTATATTCTTCCGAGAGCCTTCATTTGAACAAGAACTTTTTCAAGTTTATCTGCGCGGTTTTTGGCGCTTATTTCATGACAGACAAATTCCGGCTCCACCAGTTCCAATATTTCTTGTACCCTTGGGCTTGTAAAAGGCCTGTGCTGGTCTATATTCAAAATTACGTTATAGCTTTGCGCCCATAGCGCATAAAAATCTTTTTCGGGAATTATATTTCTCGTTTTAAGGTCTGCGACAAAATTTCCTGTTGTTGACTGGTGAAGGTGCAGTGCCTTTATGTATTTGGCAAGCTCACCGTGGTTTTTTACGGTTTGCA
Source organism: Oscillospiraceae bacterium (assembly GCA_004556975.1). Classification (GTDB taxonomy): domain Bacteria; phylum Bacillota; class Clostridia; order Oscillospirales; family Ruminococcaceae; genus UMGS1668. Next base: position 20,143 of record SFFD01000015.1, read on the forward strand.
AAACAAAGTCAATGCCCTGTTCCTCTTCGGTAATATTTTGAGGAGCACACATAAGATGACCGGTATCCATAACAATACCCTTGTTTTCATAATTTACAAGGTTAAGCATAAGTTCCGTTTCGTTGGGATTGAGAAGCGTCATTCCCGGCGTGAACAAGTTTTCAAGCAAAAGCTTGAAATGATAGTTTCTTCCTCGGGTAAGCTCATTTATAATTTCCGCCGCAGCAACAATAACTTCCCGGTTAGTATGTTCCCATTCATAAGTCAGTACCTCTTCATTTGAAACATCGTTAATATGAAACACCGCATATTCGGCACCCATCGCTTCGGCATAATCCATATCGTCCTGGTATGGCTTTAAAAATTCTTCGCGGTTTGTTGCGCGGTAATAATTTTCCCAAATTTCCCGCGAACCGAAGTGCTTTTTAAGGCCGTCAATATTCATATTCCAAAAATCAAGCCAGCTTGGATAAAAATAAAGGTGAACGCCTACAACATTTTCGGAACAATATATTCCCGTATTGTCATCGCCGCCACGAATAACCTCTGCTCCGTCACATTTGCATTCCTTGATGAAGGAATTCATATCCGCTCTGTCTTTGTATTCTTTAAGCCATTCATTTTCGCTTACCATATTGACAACATGCTTCATAAATAAAATCACCCGAACTAATTATAGCATGAATTTTTAAAAAAGCCATAATCTTTTATCAAAATCCTTTTGATTAAAAAGATTTATTCCGTTTGGGAATAGATGGCGATGTTATATACTTTATATTGACTTTCAGCATATTTTGCGTATAATGTAATTATAAAATAATATTGTCCAAGTGCCTGCTTTTTTTGCAGGAGAATAGGGAATCGGGTGAAAATCCCGAACGGTGCCGCCGCTGTAAGCGCGGAGGACGCTCGTAACGGCTTTGACTTTGCCAAGCCATCCACTGCGAATTTTCGTGGGAAGGAACGGGCGTTTCCTGTGATGCGCAAGTTCAGAAGACCTGCTTGGATTAAGCTCCGCCAACGGCGAATTTGGTATTATAACGGAGCGTTTGCTGCACAGAAACGGCTGTGGCGATTTTTTTAAAATCGCTGCAGCCTTATTTTTTTGAAAAATTACGGGGTTTCAAATTATGTTTATTAAAAAGCATTTTCTCAAAATCGCAAGCGTGCTGCTTGCTGTAATAACAATAGCGGTGTTTTCCGGTTTTGCCGCAAATGCTGAAAGAATGTTTCCGCACAACCCTATTTTGGAAGACAGCAAAACCGACCTTGAGCCGGAAATAATTTATAACGAAAATTCCGGAAACAAGCTTTCCGAAGGTAAAAACGGAGATTCTGAAGATTCAAACGGAAGGGGAGATTCCTCCGGCGAAAGCAGTGAAAATCCAAACAGGAACAATCTTCCGGATAACATAAAAAATAACGATACGCAAAAAGAAGATGACAAAACACCCGAAACGGACAAAGACGAAAGCGGAGCGGATAAGCCTTCCATTGACTATGTTATTGACGAACCGGAAGACGGCAATAAAAACGGAAATACCTCCGGCAGTCAAAACGGCGGCGGTTCAGGAAACGGAAGCGGTGCAAACGGAGATAATTCTTCCGGCGGCTCCGGAAGCGAGAACGGCGGCGATATTGACTCTGAAGAAGCCAAAATTGTAACCGACCTTGAAAACAGAATCGTTGCAAAAAATGAAATTTCAGACGATATGCTTGGTTTCTTCGCTTATATTGAAGACGGCGAATACGATAATAATCTTAAAATCAATATTGTTAACAGTGAAAATTCCGGCGGCAAATGGCTTACCGCAAGCGGCGATGATTACAGCGCAAAGCTCGCTCTCGGAGAAAACTACATAACAATTTATCTGCGCAAGGGCAGCAACGTAATCTCTGAGGTTCAGTACACAATAAATTACCAAGCAACAAAGGCAGATAGCAGCAACAATACCGTCGGTGACAATCCGCCCTCAATTTGGACAAGCCTTGACGGCGTTACCGAACTTAAAAACCGATATTATACATTCAACGTAACTGCAAAAACAGGCAGCGGTCAGCCTATATACTCAAACCATATCGAAGTTACCTTGAACGGAACGGTAGTTTCAATGCCCACCGGAAGCAACGGAACATATCACTATGACCTATATTTCCCCGACAGCGGAAATGAGCAGGATGAGTACACCGTAACTGTTCTTGCGTGGGACGATGACGGAAATTCCACATATGTCGAATACACCGTAAAGTTTCACGGAGTAAAAGACGGCGAATCCATCGGTACCGCAACCATTGTAATTGACGCAACTACAATCGGTCTTGGCGTAATCGAAACTTATCAGTGCCAGATTGTAAGCGGCGAAACTGCTGCAGCCTCGATTCTCAAAATGTTTTCCGCAAGGGGATATACCGCCACATATGACGGCAACGAAAAAGTCGGATTTTACATCCGCTCAATCAGCAAAGCCGGAATTGCATCTGGAGCTTCAGTCCCGGCTGAACTTTGGGATAAAATTGTTGCCGATGGAATTACAATTTCTTCCCCATGCAGTGCAAACAGCATAAGCGAATATGATTTTACTATGGGTTCCGGCTGGATGTATTCAATAAATGAATCGTTATATCCCGGAAAGGGACTTTCCGAATACAAGCTTTCTGACGGAGATACTATTTGTCTGCGCTTTACTCTTGCTTACGGCAAAGACATTGGCGGAAGCACCTCCGGCGGCGGCTATGGAAGACTTGCAAGTTACTGCGGTATGTGGACAAACGGCGGATATACCGAATTTGACCATCAATATATAGAAACGGAACGTTTTGACCCAACGCCGTATGAAGACGGATATGTTGTTTATACCTGTGCTCTGTGCGAAAGCACATATACCGAAATTTTGCCTTCCACAGGGCACGAACATAACTATGTGGAGGTGGACAGGGTTCCGGCAACTGAAGACGAAGACGGATATATCATATATTCCTGCACCGAATGCGGGGATACATATACAGAAACCATTCCGGCACTCGGTCCGTCCGGCGGCGATGATGAGGAAGGAGAAAATCCATGAAAAACAACATTACATTCAAAAAAATTGTCGCAATATTACTTACAATGCTCATTGTGCTTTCTGCATGCAGCGGGAAACCGGCTTCAACCGGTGATGAAATTTTTGACACGGCAAATTCTGCGGTAAATGCACAGTTAAAGCTTTTTGAAGCAAAGGGAAAGCTTCTCTCAAACAATGATAGCTTTCCTGCGGGGACTTCCGTCTGCGACTGGACTGCTATGGCTTTTTCAATTATGGGCGTTGACGAAGATTATGATGCATACCTTTCTTCTCTTGAAAGCTATGTTACCAAACGCTATAAGTCGGAAGGCGGTCTTCATCGTTCAAAAGCAACCGAATGGCACCGTATCGCCCTTACCGTAATGGCACTTGGCAAAAATCCGGAAAGCTTCGGTACCGATTCAAACGGAAACTCTGTAAATCTTATTTCTGACGGAACATATAACTTTGGCGGTGAAAATATCGGCGCGCAGGGAAATAATGCATATATATATGCGCTTATCACCCTTGATTCAAAAAATTTTTCAGTACCCGAAGGCTCGCGCTATTCCAGAGAATATCTGCTGAATGAACTAATTTCAAATCAGGAGGAAGACGGCGGATTCGGCATTATAAAGGGAAGGTCTGACATTGATATAACCGCAATGGCTCTTCAGGCGCTTGCGCCATATGCTGAAAAAAACGAAGTACGTAACGCCATTGACAAAGCGCTTGCCATGCTTTCTTCCGTACAGAACGATGACGCTACATTCTCTAACTGGAATACAACTTCTTCCGAAAGCTGCTCACAGATTATCATTGCGCTCTGTGCTCTCGGTATAGACCCTAAAACTGACGAGCGTTTTATCAAAAACGAAAAATCAGTATTTGATGCCTTTATGAGCTTTCGGCTTCCTGACGGCAGTTTTTCTCATAGCCTTTCAGATAAGGAAGGTGACACAATAGCAACAGAGCAGGCAATACTTGCCCTTTGTTCAATGATGAAAATGCGCGACGGCAAAAGATTATATGATTTCAGCTGATTGAAAAAATAAGGAGATAAAACGATGAACGAACTTGCTGTTCAAATTCAAAACGAAATTAAAAAAGTAATTATCGGCAAAGATGATGTTATTGAAAAGGTTCTTACGGCAATTCTTGCCCAGGGTCATATTCTTATGGAAGATGTACCCGGTGTCGGAAAAACCACTATGGCAATGGCTTTTTCAAAGGTTCTCGGTCTTGATAACAAAAGGGTGCAGTTTACTTCCGACACTATGCCTTCAGATATAATCGGCTTTTCTGTATATGACAAGCAAAGCGGAAAATTTGAATATAAGCCCGGCACGATTATGACCAATCTTTTGTTGGCAGATGAAATAAACCGCACATCAAGTAAAACCCAGTCTGCTTTGCTCGAAGCAATGGAAGAACGCCACGTTACCGTTGACGGAAATACGCATGATCTTCCCAAACCGTTTATCGTAATTGCCACGCAAAACCAGGTTGGTTCTGCCGGAACGCAGCTTTTGCCAAGCTCACAGCTTGACCGCTTTCTTATTAGGACCAGTATGGGCTATCCTGATATGAAAAGTCAGATTGAAATTATGAAAGAACGCCATCATGAAAATCCGCTTGACAATATTGTGCCGATTACCAATAAAGAAACGTTAAATAATCTTATTTGTGAAGCACAAAATACTTTTGTCGCAGATGCGGTTTATGCCTATGCGTCTGAACTTATCGAAGAAACCCGCCACAATCAATATATACAGCTTGGAATAAGCCCGCGCGGTGCCCTTGCACTTTGCCGTGCGGCAAAAGCACATGCGTTTTTACAGGGCCGCGACTATACCACACCGGAAGATGTTTCTTCGGTATTTGTCGATGTTTGCGCTCATCGCCTTGTGCTTGAGGCAAAAGCCCGTCTTCACGAACTTTATGCCGAAGAAATTCTTACCGAAATTCTCAAAAGTATTAAACAGCCTAATATTACGGAGTTTTCTCTAAAATGAAAAAAAGTCTTATTATATCATTTCTTTTTTGGTTCATAGCTGAATTTGTTTTTCTTATAATTTTTTCATTTTCGGGTTCCGTTATTGCCGCTGCACTTTTCCTTTCTCTTTTGATAATTTCACTCACGTCATACATAACTTGCATTTTTTCAGGAAAATGTTTTTCCGCAACAATAAAATTCCCCGCGACGGCAAAAAAATCAAAAGATACGGAAGGAACTTTGATTATAAACAACGCTTCTCATTTTCACTTCATAAAAGTTTTTTGTTGCATATCTGCAAAAAATTGCATGACGGGGGAACGTGAAGAAAAATTTGTTCCTGTTTTTTCTTCAGCTGAAACGGAAGCATCTGCAGATTTTATTTGTCGTTTCAGTAACTGTGGATATACCGAAATAAGAACAGAAAAAATGTATCTGACAGATTTTTTCGGATTTATTCCGTACAAAATTCGCGGTTTTACATCATCGGAAGCAAAATGCACGGTTTTACCCGATACTTTTGATATGAAGGTTATCTTTGATAATATACCTGCTGCAATAGATGACAGCGAAAGCTATTCTCCTGATAAAAAAGGAAATGACTGTTCTGAAACCTTTCAATTACGTGAATATATTTCCGGCGACAGTATAAAACAAATTCATTGGAAACTTTCCGAGAAACTTGACAAGGTTATTGTTCGCGAAGCAAGTCTTCCTGTTCAGAAATCCACCTTTGTTTTTTGGGATAAATACGCCGAAGACGGCTTTTCTGCAAAGGAAGCCGATGCTATGGCGGAAGTTACTGCTTCCATCTGCCAGGCGCTTGCGCGGCAGGGAACGCCGTTCTCCCTTGGTTGGAATGAACATAAGAACTGCTTTACCGAAAGCGTAACTTCAACCGAGGAGCTCATAACTGCCATTCCGCAGATTCTTAAAAGCGGAGCAGAAACCGAAATTTCCGGCGCGCGGCAGTATTTTGAAAGGTTCGGCAGCGCAAATTTCAGTAAAATAATATACATATCAAAGTCAATTCCTGATGGGTATGATGATTTTTCTGCAAAAAGCAGCATAACGCCGGTTTTATGCTCATCCGTACCTGTTGCGGGGGCAATAATATTCGATACGGACTCCTATGAGGAAAGCCTTAATATATTGGAGCTTGCAATATGAGTGAAAAAAATATAAGTATTGTTCAAAGCAAAAATAACGCATATACCAATGCCGCCGCAAAGCTTTTTGCTAGGGTAGGAGCAGTACTTTCCTGTATGGCTTTTATTCTTTTGATTGGCGAAGGCTTTGCTTCAGTAAAAAATTACATAATAATTGCCATTGGATCAACCGTTGTCTGCGCATGTTCTTTATTTTTGGGAAAAAATAAAATCGGGCAGTATATTGCACCGGGCTTTTTCGCAGCAAGCGTTATTGCGGCGCTTTTGCTAAACGATATTGCAAAAAACGGAATGCTTTTAATGGCAAACGATTTTCTCGGTTTTCTTTCTCTTAAAACCGGAAAAATATATCTTGATTTTTCTATTGAAGGCTTCGCCTTGCCTGAACTTGTGTTCACGGTAATTTCCATGTTTGCCGTTCTTCTTTTGAGCATCTCTGTAAGCCTAAAAAATATTCTTCCTGCGCTGCCGGTTATAATAATCGCCGCCATGGGATGCTCATGCGGATTTTTGAGCACAGGTATTTATCTGTTTTTACTTTTCATAGGGATTCTTTTGATTTTTCTCGGAATTTTTATTCCGGAAAACCGTTCATTTGCAGGAATAAAGGCAGCCGCAGCAATTATTGCTTTCGTTTTAATCTGCTGTGCAATTTCGATCATTCCGGCATATTTTACGGAAGGAAAGAATGAAGAATTACATTGTTTTATAAACGATTCCGTCCACTCGCTGCTGTATGACAGCAGGTCAAACTCAATGCCCGAAGGAAAGCTTAAGAACATTGGTAAATTGAATTACTCTGACGCTCCCGCATTGGAAATAAAGGTTGAGCAGCCGCAAAAACTATATATAAAGGGCTTTGTGGGTGAAGTTTATGACGGGCAGCGCTGGACAGCTCTTTCCAAAGAAACTCTTGCAGAATACAGCGATACTTTCTTTTGGCTGCACCAAAACGGATTTTATGCTCAAAGCGAAAATGCCGCCGCATTCTCGCTTGCGGACTCGGCCGTGCTCAAAAAAATCGAGGTAAAAAATCTTTCATCCTGTAAAAAATATGCCTATGTACCTTATACATTAGCAGGCAACTCCATCCTTGACTTTTCACTTATAGGAGACAAAACCGTATACTCTTTTGGAAACTCTTATTCCGCAGAATATTTGCCTGCCGGACTTTCAGAGATGTTTAAAGCTCAAATTGAACTTTCTGACAGGCAAAAAAGTTCAGATAAAATATCCTCATATATAACAAACGAAAGCGCGTACCGCGATTTTGTCTATGACAATTATTTGACTTTGCCGGAAACGGCTGAAGCTGCAATTTCCTATCACCTAAAAGATGATTCTGATGCCCTAACTTTCACAGAAATTATAGAAACTGTGCTTGATTACCTTGAAAACAACATTGAATATGATGAAAATGCAATCACCCATAACGGAGATACAGACTTTATCAAGTATTTCCTTGACAGCAGCAACCGCGGATACAGTGTGCATTATGCCACTGCCGCTGCTGCAATGCTCCGTTATTTCGGCGTGCCCGCACGGTATGTGGAAGGCTACTTCATTTCCGCTGATGAGGCTGCCGAATATGGCGAAAACGCCTCTATAATCCTTGATGAAAGCCATGCTCATGCCTGGGCAGAATATTATCTTGACGGTGTCGGCTGGGTTCCTTTTGAAACAACCCCGGGGTACATAGATGATGAACTTGAGCAAGCAGCCTTCAGTTTTTCCGGTGAAAGCGGCAAGATTTATTACCAAAGCGACAAGCCGATTACAAATGTAATAAAGAAAGAGAACAAAGACAAACTTACCGAGCTGCAAAACTCCTTCCGTTTTAACGCGGCTTATCTTGTATTTCCGATTGTTGCTGCGCTATTTGCTTTTATAATTTACATTATCATTAAGCGCAAGCGCCTTTGCGCAAAGCTTGCTGCCATTGGAAAAGCGGACAATAAGTCTGCCATTGCAATGCAGTTCGGATATGCCGAAATGCTGCGAAAGCACGCGGATGTTCCGCCGGAAGCCCTGCATGATATGAACTACGACAGCGTTTTTTCCATAAATAAAGAGGCACTTTTCAGCGACCATCCAATGACCGACGAACAGCGCAGTACGGTTTTTGAATACAGCGCAAAAATGCTTGAATTTTGCAAAAAACGGTGGAACACAGGTCAAAAGCTATTAAACCGTTGGATAAAGTGTCTATATATATAATAAGCTATACCGGAGGATTTTTTAATGAAAAGCAATTTTCTGAAATCAGCTTTAGCACTTCTTCTTTGCATTGCAACAGTTCTTTCTCCCGCTGTAACCGCATTCGCCGCAGGTATTCCCATGCTTAATCTCGACGAAAACGGCGGCTACTCCGCACCGGAGGAAGAACCAGACAGCAACGAGGAAATTCCCGACTCGCAGGACGAAAATACGGCAGATAAAAATCAGATTGCTGCGACCTATGAAGCAGGGGAAACCGTTTCCGTAACTCTTGAAAGGGCACCGGAAACCAGCCTCAAAAAGCTTTCTGCGGAGTGGCCTTCTTTTCGCTATGACTCAGACAATAACGGCGTTATAAGCGCAAAGTCTCCCACCACCGCAAACGATGCGGTTCTTTACTGGGCAAAGAAAATCGGCGACGGTTACAGCACCGGTGCGGCAAGTTCGCCTATAATTGTAGACGGATACATTTATTGCTATGCCGGTACAAATATTTTCAAAGTCGATAAAATAAGCGGCGAAATCGTTGCCTCTGCAAAAATGGTGGGCAACTCCAGCTTTTCTATTGTTCCTCCTACATATGCCGACGGAATGCTTTTTGTCGGCCTTTCCAACGGAAGAATTCAGGCATTCAACGCAGATACGCTTGAGTCTCTTTGGGTATATAAAGACATTCTTGGCGGTCAGCCAAACTGCCCGATTACCTACAGCGACGGCTATATCTATACCGGATTCTGGAGCGGTGAAACCAGAAACTGTAATTATGTTTGCATTTCCGTAACCGATGAAGACCCTGATGATACCAAAGAAGCAAAGCTTCCTTCTTGGACTTATACAAAGAAAGGCGGTTTTTATTGGGCAGAAGCCTATGTTGCCAAAGATTATCTTTTCATCGGTACGGATGACGGTGAAAGCGGCTATACAACCGGCTATGCTTCCTTGCTTGCAATGGATAAAAAGACAGGCAAGGTTGTTGATTCAGTCGTTATGCCCAATGTTGGCGATATCAGATGCTGCATAACCCACGATAGCGGCAAGCTCTATTTCACTTCCAAAGGCGGTTACTTCTACTCCGTTGAAGTCAACGAAGCAACAGGCGATATTCTTGAAGACACTCTTAAATATATTAAACTTGATAACTATCACGATTCGCTTCGTAATCCGCCTATGAGCACCAGCACACCTACAGTTTATAACGGCAGAGCGTATATCGGCGTTTCGGGCGTTTCTCAATTCGGTATGTATTCCGGACACAACATTACCGTAATTGATTTGAACGAATGGAAAATCGCTTACAGCGTTCCCACTCAGGGCTATCCGCAGACCAGTACAGTACTCACCACCGCGTACGATAAAGGCGACGGCACCGTTTATATTTATATGTTTGATAACTTCACTCCCGGCAAGCTGCGTGTTCTTTGCGACAAGCCGGGCGCAACAGAGCCTGTTAACGGAACCGTTATCGAACAATATTATAATC